>CAZEDO010000021.1:0-38160 GCA_964511085.1 uncultured Lentimicrobiaceae bacterium | reverse complement strand
ATACTTTTGGCCGGTAAATCGTAAAGTACGCGCGAAGCATTTCAATCACCTTGTCAGATATCGGTACTACTCTGTCCTTCTTTCCCTTCGCATTCAGTATAAGTAACAAATGTCGTTTGGAATCAATGTTTGCAGGTTTCAGGTTCAGCAGCTCGCCCCTGCGTAACCCGCAGGCATAAATAAGGCTAAGCATCGCGCGGTGTTTTTGGTTTTGCGATGCTCCCAGTATTGCTTTTACCTCTTCCTTGCTCAGTACGTTGGGTAATTTATGTTCGCGCCGCGGCCGTTCCAGTTGTTCGGTTATAATGGCTGATCCATGTATAAGTCTGAAAAATAGTTTCGCGGCATTGATGGCCTGGTTCTGATACGAAAAACTCAAACCACGCGGAATCATATAGTGATTTACAAAACGCTGCATATCTTCATTAATGGCTTCAGCGCTGGTTTTTGGCGAAATAAACCTTAGAAATACCGCTATGGCCTGCGCATACGTTTCAACAGTTGATGCGCTGTAACGTTTATGTTCCATCCATTGCCCGAAACGCTCCATATCAAGCCTGTTTTCGGCAGTAAGCAAGGCTAATGTTGTTATAGATTCAGGTTTTGTAAAAATTGGTACTGGTTTTTGCTCCGGCTCTTTCCTGAACTCAAGGGTAGTAACGCGTGTATTAAAATAATTTTGGAGCAGTTCCAGATTCTTACCGTAGTTGGGTACAACCCAATGGAATTCAGATTTGTTCCACCGTACATATTGAAACGACCGCAGAAATTGGATATCTGTTTCATTTTTGGGCAGCTTTATTTGTATTTGTTTGCCAATTACCCATATTTCGACCCCCGTTGAAAACGGTTTCCGGGATTTTACAATTTCGGGAAGGTCTGTTTTCGTTTTATCTACAGTAGGTTGAATGTGTGGAGGCGTATATCCAGCATCGGGGAAATATGAAATCAATTGTTCAAATGCTTCTTTGGTATCAGGAATAAGCCAAGCGCTATGTGTGCGGCTCCATGCTGCGCCTGTAATTTGTTTTACCAGTGCGCCTTTGTCCCTGTTGTAGGGAAACTCCAGCATAACCCGATCCAGCCCCTTATGATTGATTTTTGAAATTTTCATCATTGCTGTGGCGTATATACCTCAAAGATAAGAAATAGACGCCACAATTCAGAGGCACTGCAAATATTTAACGCACTTTATTCGTGAGACAGCCTGGTTAGTCGCTTCGCTTTAGTATCATGCTGAGCGGCAGTATTGGTAAAACCAAACACGAACTTGCCGGTTGCAGGCCGGGGTAACGGGCACACGGATCGTGCCGCAACTATGTGCTTTTATGGCGCGTAATTCATCCCATGTTAAACATCTATTGAAATGCTCACTTTCCCACCCAGTCCTTTTTCCACAATTTCAAAAAGTGTACTCAGTGTTATATTACTACCATTATTCTCAACCCTGGAAATATAAGTTCTTTTCTTGTCAATGATTTGTCCTAATTCTTCTTGCGTCATGTGGCGGGATTCTCTTGCCTTTTTTAACAAAAGTCCTATTTTAAAAGATTCGGCTTCTCTTTCAAGGCTATCACGCCTTTCTGTACCTTTTTCTCCGTAAACCTGATCCTTGATTTGAGACCATGTCGAAATATCTTTGTTATTATTTTTCGCTTTCATAATACTCCTTCATTAAAATTATTGCTTTCTCAATTTCGTTTTTAGCCTGAATAATTCATCTCGCAAACCTGCACGCCGGCAGGCGGGGACGCAAAGACGCAAAGTTTTGAATTGGAACAGTTTAAAATAAGGAATACATTCTTTAAATATTTTTTGATTTATCAAAATTTTTCAATCAATTACTTGTACTTAGCGGCTTAGCGGCTTTGCGAGAAATTTTTATGAATAATATAGGTTAGGCGTTTTCTGTGTCTTTTTCTGAAACCCGTTTAACAGGATTACAAGTTTCCCTTTGTCAAAAAAGCAGAAAACACGCCAAATATCGCTACCTAATTGAATTCTTGCCCTGAACAAAACAACATAAATAAGCTATAGACTCCGACTCCCCTTCGGCTTCGCTCAGTGCAGGCATCTCAATGGGACAAAATTTAGCCAAACAGACCTTTTGAGATGAAAAGTGTTTCAGTATTACTCGATATCAGCATACCTGTTTATTTTTTCCATGGGAGCAAAAAGTATATACAACCACGGATCTGCCTGCCGCAGGCAGGGACACAGAGAACACAGATTATTTTTTCTCCGTCTTCTCCGTGTCCTCCGTGTCTCCGTGGTTCATCTTTCTTTAATACCCGAAAATATCCTCCAAAGTAAGGAATGTTACCTTACCATAGCTCTCAAGTGTTGGCAGATCGAGTTTCTTGGTATTGCCAACAACCAGGATGGAGAACTTCTTATCTTTCATATATTTCTGCTCAAAAGCATTGATATCAGCAAACTTCATTGCAGGAACCTGCTCGAATACATCGCGGCGTATATCGTGATCGTAGCCTATGCGGCGCGCGCCCTGGTAGTTGGTGAGGATGCGGGATTTTGTAACGCGCTCGGTGCTTATCTGGTTAAGAATAGCTTCGCGGGCTGCCGAAAAACTTTTTTCCGATTCGGGCATAGTATTGAACAAAGCAAACATTGCTTTAAGTGCTTCGGGTAATTTATCATTCTGCGTGCCGACAAATCCCATGATCACATTATTTTCATCAGGATAATTAGGCGAACGGTAAACTGCCATTGAGGAATAGGCCAATGCTTTGGCTTCGCGGATTTCCTGGAAGACGATGGAATTCATCCCTCCTCCAAAATATTCGTTAAACATGCGGGTAAGCGGAATTTCTTTCGCATTGAAAGGAGTTGATTTTGAATGCAACACGATATCTACCTGTTTCATTGTATAATCAACGGCAAATACTTTTGTTTCATCCGTATTCAATTGGGGGTATCTTACGCGGTCAGGAACTGCTTTAAATTCGGACGGTGTGCGGTGGTGCTTGTCCAATATAGTTATAAAATCCATCAGCTGGGATGTGTTTGCCTTACTGCCCGATGGATTTGGGTTCTCAACCGGTCCATAATACAATATATCGTGCTTGTAGGAATTCAGGTTATGGACCAGCAGTACTAATTCCTCACCGGTAAGGGCTTTCAGCTCTTCCTCAGTTAAAATATTTGTGAATGGCGATTTTGGCCCATACGTTCCGTAAGCCGAGAGTGCCTGGCGGATTACATTTTTATTCAACTTATTGTCGGTGCGCGTTTTCAGTATATCAGCCACCAGATTGCTGAGCGCCTCTTTATCAGGCTGTGCTTCGGCCATCAGCTCTTCAAGCAGACTAACGGCTTTCCCCATATTTTCGCTTAACCCGGTAAGTATGATATTTATTTCGTCGTTGGTTACCGATACCGAATAGCTGCAAGCCAGTTTGTAGAATTCCTGTTTTAACTGTTCAGGTGTATATTTTAATGTGCCTAAGTAAGCCAGATAATTTACAGCTGTAGCCATTTTCATATCATTCTGGCTCCCCATTGCATAATAATAAGTGAGCGTGAATGTTGAATTCTCATTATTGGGAACATAGAGTACATCCAAACCTTTGGATATTTTAGTCCTTTGGATATCCTTTTGGTAATCGAGAAAAACAGGTTTGATATCGGCAACTTTGGTAGCCATAATATCCTTCAGGAATTGAGATTCCTTATCGCGGTTCATTATAAGTGAAGTAATAACAGGCTTTGTAACTTTTTGAACATTTTTATCGACGCCTGTACGTTTATATACAACAACATAATTATCGTTGAAATTCTTTTGTGCAAAAGCCATTATGTCTGCCTTTGTTATCTTGGAAAGATTTTCAATATCATGCACGTATTCAGCATAGGGTTGTTCGGTAACAAAAACACCAGCCAGTCCTAACGCGCGGGCCGAATTACTTTCGCGTTGCCTGATCTCGCTAAGTTTCATGTTGTTTATTATTGCAGGGATAAGCCAATCGGCAAATTCGCCTTTTTTAAGCAGTTCAATCTGCGAAAGCAGCAAATCCTTCAGTTGTTCCAGTGTTTGCCCTTGTTTTGGGCTTGCAGTGAGTTCGAGGGATGAATAATCTGCCTGCACTTCAGCGCTGGCATTAGCTTTAAGGACTTTCTGTGCCAGTTTTAGGTTTATGTCGATGAGGCCGGCTTTGCCATTGGCAAGCACTTCGCCTACCATTACCAGCAGGTTTGCGTCAGGAGTATGAATCCCGCCTGCGCGGTAGCCGATGGCAATATTTTCAGCATCGGGTCCAACAACTTCTTTGATTACAGGCGCAGCGATAGGTTTTTCGACCGGAGAAACAAAGTGCGTTGCTTCTTTTGCTTTAAGTGCGCCGAAATATT
The DNA here is from genome assembly GCA_964511085.1 of uncultured Lentimicrobiaceae bacterium. GTDB lineage: Bacteria > Bacteroidota > Bacteroidia > Bacteroidales > DASVHX01 > DASVHX01. The sequence continues at coordinate 33,792 of CAZEDO010000021.1, read as the reverse complement.
TGTCGATCAGCGGAATGACCATTTCAGGATCAAAATCACCCGACATAACCATAGCCATGTTGCCTGGGGTATAACGATCGTGAAAATACTGTTTCAATCTTTTCAGGGATGGGTTTTTGAGGTGTTCGATGGTTCCGATTGTGGTTTGCGTGCCATAAGGATGCGTGGGGAAAAGGCCGGCATACATTTCTTCCCACAATTTGTCGGCATCGCGGTCCAGGCTCATGTTTTTCTCTTCGTAAACAGTTTCCAGCTCTGTGTGAAACAGTCGGAATACAGGGTCGCCAAACCTGTCGCTTTCTATCTTCAGCCAATTCTCAATTTCGTTTGACGGAATATCGTTGATATAAACCGTTTGCTCGCTTCCGGTAAAGGCATTTGTCCCTTTGGCCCCTATCACAGAAACAAGCTTATCGTATTCGTTGGCGATGGCATATTTAGAAGCAAGACCTGATACGCTATCGATCTGGTGGTAGATTTTTTTTCGCTGCAAAGTATCGGTAGTGAGGCGATAAGTCTCAAACAAGTCCTCGATCTGTTGAATAAGCGGGGCTTCCATGGCATAATCACTTGTGCCGAAATGAGAAGTGCCCTTAAACATTACATGTTCGAGGTAATGAGAAAGGCCGGTATTATCGGCAGGGTCGTTCTTGCTACCTGTGCGGACGGCAATGGCAGTCTGGATGCGTGGGGCATCTTTGTAAACCGTTAGATAAACCGTAAGGCCATTGGCCAGTGTATAGATACGGGTGGCGAGAGGATCGCCGGGCACGGATTCGAATTTGTAAACTTTTTGAGCGAATGTGCTTACAGACGCTGCAATCAGTATGATCGCAATGATAAAAATGGAACGTGTTTTCATGGGATTGGATTAGGTTCTCTGGATTAGATTTTTATGGTTCAAACTTACATAAATAAAGATAACCCGGCCAAAGAAATTCATTTTATCCTCACACATTCAGCCTCATGTGCTTTTCAAGGCTTCTTTACAGCCTGTTCCGATCAAAAAGTTTAACTTTATCCCCCCGAAAAAAATAAAAACTATATGAGCGAGCCGACCAAAAAACTATTCCTTCTCGATGCTATGGCTCTTATATACAGGGCATTTTATGCGTTAAACAAAAATCCACGCATCAACTCGAAAGGGCTTAACACTTCGGCTATCCTCGGTTTTGCAAATGCGCTGCTCGACATTCTCAAAAATGACAAGCCAACACACATTGGTGTGGCTTTCGACACAATGGCACCAACAGTAAGGCATGGCGATTTTCCGGAGTACAAAGGCAACCGGCAAGCTATGCCCGAAGATCTGTCCAAGGCTATTCCATATATCAAGAAGCTGATTGAAGCGTTTAACATCCCTATCCTTTTTGTTGACGGCTACGAAGCTGATGATGTGATAGGAACTTTGGCAAAAGAAGCTGAAAAAAAAGGCTTTGCCGTTTACATGGTGACTCCTGATAAAGATTTCGGGCAGTTGGTGTCAGACAATATCACAATCATAAAACCGGCTAAATTCGGCGACAAGCCTGTTCACATGGGGCCAAAGGAAGTATGTGAACGATTTGGTATTCAGCGCCCGGAGCAAGTAATTGATATGCTGGGATTGTGGGGAGATGCTTCTGATAATATACCCGGTATTGCCGGTGTTGGAGAGGCAACAGCCCGAAAACTGTTAGCGCAGTTCGATACGCTGGAAAACGTGCTTGAGCATGCTGATGAAATCGCAAACGAGAAACTTCGCGAAAAAGTGATCGCCAGCCGCGAATCGGCCATCTTCTCCAAGCAATTGGCAACAATAATACTTAATGTTCCTATACCTTTAGAACCGGAACAATTACTTTACTCAGCGCCCGACGAAATTGCTTTGCGACAGTTGTTGGAAGAACTGGAATTCCGCGCCCTTGCCAAAAGAATATTTGGAGATTCGGCGTCTATTCAACCGGCAACCAAAGTTACAGAGAGGGGGCCTGACCTTTTCGGAGATGCTATTTCCATTGAAGAAAATGATGCTGATAATCCGTCCGTTACCGGTGATTTGGAGAACATAAGCACTATCAAACATAATTATCATTTAACAGATACACCCGAAAAACGAAAAGACCTCATCCTTCGGTTGCAGAATGTTGCTATGTTTTGCTTTGATACAGAAACAACCGGACTCGATCCGAATAAGTCGGAACTGGTTGGGATGTCGTTTGCCATTGAACCCCATGAAGCATGGTATGTTCCGTTGCCCGAAAATTACAGTGAGGCAGCAGCAATTGTTTCAGAATTCAGGGAACTGTTTGCTGATCCTGCAATAGGTAAAACCGGGCAAAACATGAAGTTCGACATTGCCATGCTAAGATGGTATGATATAGTGGTAAAAGGAACTTTGTTTGATACCATGTTAGCGCATTACCTTATCCAACCCGACGACCGGCACGGGATGGACTTCCTGGCAAGGAAGTTTCTGAATTATGAGCCTGTTCCCATTGAAGCACTTATTGGCAAAAAAGGGCGCGAACAAATGACCATGCGCCTTGCTGATCCTTTGCTTGTAAAAGAATATGCCGCCGAGGATGCTGATATTACCCTGCAATTGCGTATGGCATTAGAACCTGGCCTTTCAGCAACAGGAACACTTGATTTATTTGAAAAAATTGAGATGCCGTTGATGCCTGTGCTGGCTGCAATGGAGGCCGAAGGTGTGAGACTAAACTCAGCGGCATTGGATGAATTCTCGGTTCAACTAAAAACTGAAATTGTCCTTTTAGAGCAGGAAATATTTACACATGCCGGTGTTAAATTCAATATTGCCTCACCCAAGCAATTAGGCGAAATCCTGTTCGACAAATTAAAGATTACCGACAAAACGAGGCAGACCAAAACCAAGCAATATGCCACCGGCGAGGATATCCTTGTTAAGCTGGTAAACAAACACCCTATTGTACAACTCATCCTTGATTACCGTTCGCTCACAAAGCTGAAATCAACCTATGTAGATTCTCTCCCTTTACTTGTAAATCCGCGTACCGGGCGCATCCATACTTCATACAACCAGGCAGTAGCTGCTACCGGCAGGTTAAGTTCCAATAATCCGAACCTGCAGAATATCCCAATCCGCACTGAGCGTGGACGCGAAATCCGCAAGGCATTTGTTCCGCGAAGCAGCAATTATGTGCTTATGTCTGCCGACTATTCGCAGATTGAACTGCGCATCATTGCTGAGATGAGTGGCGACAAGGGAATGCTCAGCGCATTTACCCGTGGTATTGATATACACACTGCCACAGCAGCTAATATTTATAGTGTGAGCCCCGAAGAAGTGACCAAGGACATGCGTCGTAACGCCAAGACAGTTAACTTTGGTATTGTTTACGGAATTTCGGCATATGGACTTAGTGAACAGTTAAATATCCCGCGGGGAGAAGCAGCTGAGATTATCCGTCAATATTTTGAGAAATTCCCCGGCATCAAAGAATACATGGATAAAACAATAGCCTTCGCCCGCGAAAATGGTTATGTGGAAACAATGATGAAACGCCGGCGCTACATCCGCGACATCAACTCGGCTAACGCCAACATGCGCGGTTTTGCTGAGCGTAATGCTATTAATGCGCCCATCCAGGGATCGTCGGCCGATATGATAAAGATAGCCATGATCAGGATTCATAATGCCCTTAACGGACAAAACCTGCGCAGCCGGATGATAATGCAGGTACACGACGAATTGGTGTTTGATGTGCATCGCGAAGAAATTGAAATTGTGAAACCGCTTATTCACAAAATGATGAAAGAAGCAATTCCTATGAGCGTTCCTGTGGAAGTGGACATAAATACCGGCGAAAACTGGCTGGAGGCTCACTGATGAAAAAGAACCATTTGATGTTGTGATCTAAAAAGGTATGGAATAGATAGAGAGAAGCAATTTAATTTCCTGCTGCTTTTGAAATTTCGAAATGTACTTAGTAAGAAAAGAGTCGTTGAATTTGCAAATCTGAAAGTTATAATGTTGAATTTCAATATTATATTTATATTTTCCTGGTAAGGTGTTAAAAATATTTACGTAGATTTGTAATAAGTTTTACTGAAAACTTATCAGGCTTTAATTTTTGTGAAACAAAGACCTATGCGTTATCTCCATGACCATCGCATTGTGATGACTCTGGATGCCGGGGGTACAAATTTTGTATTTTGTGCCGTACAAGGCGAAAAAGAGATTATTGATCCTGTTAGTCTGCCGGCTTACAGTGAAAACCTTGAACAAGTTCTTCAGACTATTATTACCGGTTTTAAAGAAGTAAAATCAGCCATTAAGGAGAATCCTGTTGCTATCAGTTTTTGTTTTCCGGGGCCTGCTGAATATGAACTTGGAATAATCGGTGATCTGGAAAATCTTCCCTCGTTTCGCGGTGGTGTGGCATTGGGCGATATGCTGAGAGGGATCTTTGATATCCCGGTATTTATAAACAATGATGGGGACCTTTTTACTTATGGAGAAGCTATTGCAGGCCTGCTCCCCGATATTAACCAAAGGCTGGCTGACAGCGACAGCCCTAAAAAGTTTAGCTCTCTTTTCGGGGCCACTTTCGGAACAGGTTATGGAGGCGGAATTGTGTCAAGAGGGAAGCTTTATCTGGGCGATAATTCGGCCCAGGGCGAAATAAACCGAATGCGCAATAAACTCTATCCGGAATGGAGTGCGGAAGAAAGTGTCAGCATCAGGGGCATCCGCAGGGTTTTTGCGCGTGAGGCAGGAATCGATCCAGCGATATGCCCAATGCCAAAAGAGATTTTTGAGATAGGAATGGGAATGAAAGAAGGGAACAAAAATGCTGCCATCAAAGCCTTTGACGAATTTGCAAATGTAGCTGGTGATTCCCTGGCCAATGCCAGTACGCTAACTGATGGACTTGTAGTGCTTGGAGGAGGACTTGCGGGAGCGCACCCGCTTTTTATGGATAAACTGGTAGCAGAAATGAATCAAGCATATAGTTCATTTTCAGGCAAATCATTACAAAGGCTTGAAATTACTGTTTATAACCTTGAGGATGATATTGGTTTTGCCAACTTTAAGAAAGGGGATACCCGCGAAATAACAATTCCATTCACAAACCGTAAGATTAAATATGACCCGCAGAAACGAATAGGTGTTGGAATAAGCCTCCTGGGCACATCCAGAGCTGTATCTATTGGCGCATATGCCTTTGCGCTAGCCCAACTTGATCAAAAAAACTAACTTGATCAAATTGGAACAATTAGAGACTGTTTAAATTTCTTTCAAAAGACAGTTGAACCCCTTTGGGGCTCTTGATTGATTATTGAAATTAAAGTCCTTCGGACTTTTCTATCTCAAAAACCCTGAAAGGGTTTAATTTTAATAACCGAGGGTGCAACCCTTGGAAAATGAAACAAATACGAATATAGCCCTGAAAGGGCGTAACATCATAACAATCGAATTTGATAAATTTTAAACAGACTCTTATACTTTTACATGCGCATTTTCTGGAATTAATTTTGGGATAGCCGCACATCCGGGCTAACGGATTTCAAAGTTTAGTATTTTTGACCCATCCGGGTACAAATCTTTAATTGAACTTTATCTTGTCTTCACAATGAAAAGACTCATGTTTTCATTATTCCTTGTCATCATGAATCTGGCAGTATCTGCCCAGCATATGGGGTGGCGCGAAGGTGAAATGGAACTTAAGGTTTACATTACTAATTCTGAAGATGCTGAAAGGCTATATGATCTGAAACTTAACTCAGAAATGAGCCCCGGTTTTGCCTGGGTGTACGCTACCGCAAATGAATTGACCAGGATAAAGGCATCCGGACTGACCTGGGAAATTTCAATTGCCGATCTGAACTCACATTATGAAAATTATTGGGTTAGCGATGTCCCTCCCGGCTATTATACATGGGAGCAAATAAGAAATATAGCTGATAGTCTGGCTGCCAATTTCCCTTCCATCTGTAAAAAGTATATTTACGGAATGTCAGCTGGCAATCGTGAACTTGCCGCGCTAAAAATCAGCGACAACGCAAACAGGGACGAAGATGAGGCGGAAATATTATTTGATGGTGGCATCCATGGCGATGAAGTTGGAGGATCTCAGAATTTGATCACCTTTGCCCGGAAACTTTGCCTGTCGTATGGCGTTGATCCTTACATCACAAGCCTTGTTAATAGCCGTGAAATATGGCTATATTACTGCGTGAATCCCGACGGGAGGATCAATATGACCCGTTACAACGGTAATGGAGTTGACATCAACCGGGATTTTGGGTATATGTGGAATGGAGAAGGGAACAGCACTTCCCCGTTTTCCCAGCCTGAGTCCAAAGCTCTACGCAACTGCATGAATGAAAATCAATTTGTTGTCTATACAAATTACCACAGTGGAACCGAATTCCTCGCCTACCCCTGGAGCTACCGTGCAAGTTCGCCACCAGATAATACTGTAATTAACAGCCTGGCAAGTATTTATTCCACATCTTCGGGGTACTCCAGCCTCCCTTATGGTCAGGGATATACTGGTATGTACCCGATAAATGGCAGTACAAAGGACTTTAATTATGGTACCATTGGTTCAGTTGCATGGTCAATGGAGATATCACTTGATAAACAGCCGCCCCAAAGCCAGATAAGCTATTACTATGGCCTTAATGAACCAGCAATGCTGGCTGTTACAGAATATGCCGGGTATGGCCTGGAGGGCATCATAACCGATGCCATTACAGGTTTTCCGGTTCGGGCAGCTATTTTCACAGGAAATAATTATCCGGTTTATTCTGACGATTCTGTTGGTGATTATCACAAATATGTAACTCCCGGAACATACACGCTTAAAGTTGTTGCAAATGGCTACATAACACAAACCATCAGCAATGTGGTTGTTTCTGACCATAGTTCCACTATAACGGATATACAAATGCAGAAGCAACCCGGGCAATTTACCTGCAAGGTTGCGGCCTGTAGCATTCCGGGAAATAACTTTTACGACGAAGGTTACACAGCCGGCTGTCTTGGGCCGGCTAACATGGAAAACTATTCACTTGGCAAAGGAGGATACGTTATTCTCGATATGCAATATCCGGTTGAAGATGGTGATGGAGCAGATATTTTAGTACACGAAGGGGATGCCACTCCCGAAGGATATACTGTTTATGCCAGTGCTTTCAAAGATGGGCCCTGGACTTGGATTGGTGATGGCATAGGCACTTCAGGTTTTGACCTTGCCTCTGCTAATATTCCGGATATTCAATACCTGAGAATTCTGGATGATAATGATGGAACAGCAAGCATTGAAGACAGCGGGTTTGACCTTGATGCAGTTGAAGCGATGTATCCATTTCAACCCGACAGTCTGGGAACACTAAGTGGAATAATTTACGACAATGTAACAGGGGACAGGCTTGAAGGGGCTTGGGTAATCGCGGGATCTCACTCCTGCTTATCGGGAATAAACGGCGATTTCCAGATGCCAGTTTCAGCAGGAACAACTGTTATCGTTTGTGCCGGTAAGAATATGTATTCTACTGAATGCGACACGCTGTCAATTAACGCTAGGCAAACTGTTTACCATGATTTTATTCTGAATACAAATACGTCTGCTGAAACCAGGCAATATATTAGAACTACTTTTTCTGTAGAACCAAATCCTTTTACAAGTCAGACTGTCATAGAGATTCAGTCCGATCAACCTGCATTAGCCGGCGTTGAAGTTTTAAATCTGGCAGGAAATAATGTTGCACACTTACTTCAGGCTAGTATAAGTATTGGAGAACAAACCATAAGGTGGGACGGAACTGATGACTGTGGGAATTTGCTCCCCGGAGGGGTTTATATTTGCCGGTTTTGCGCAGGCGATTATTGCAACACCCTGAAAATAGTCCTGATACGATAATCTATTATTTTTCCATTCTGTCGAATAATATTCAATTAATTATATATTTGCAGCTCATAAAATCTTCTTCCTACGACTCTGATAACGAAATCAAATTTCATCTATTAACCCTAATCCAACTCAAAATGAAAAAATTATTACTCCTGATTGTGTTGTTTGTATCTTTTAGCTTACTTCGGGCGCAAACTGTGCCACGTGAAATGGTTGTTGTGGAAATTACGACAAGTACATATTGTACATACTGCCCTGGTGCCATGATGGGTCTTGAAGATTTAGTTTCAAATGGTAAAAGAGTAGCCGGAATTGAGTATCATAATGATTGGCAAGGCCCAGACCCATTCGTGAATACATATTCACAGGCCAGATCCACATTTTACAATCCGGGCGGCAACCCCGGAGCTTTCTTTGATGGTGTACTTTCAGTTGTTGGAGGGAATCATACAACAAGCATGTACTCTAATTACCTGCCAAAATACAATCAACGTATTGCAGTTCAATCGCCTGTCAAGATTGAATACACCGTGAGCCAGAATGGTTTACAGTTTGTCTTTAACTTTACGATAACGAAAGTTGCTACACTTCCCAGCAACAATGTGATTTTCCATTTTGCAGTAACACAGTCTAACATTCAGTACAACTGGCAAGGCCAGACTCATCTGGAATATCTTAACCGGCTCATGGTTCCTAATCAGAACGGTACTGCTTTGGATTTTTCCACTACAGATGTTCACAACGTAATCATTACTGCCAATATGGATCCGCTATGGCCATTGGGAAATCTTGAATTTGTCGGATTTGTGCAGAACACAACAACAAAGGAAATATTGCAGGCCGGGCGGCCCGTGCAGGTTGATTTTGAAGCAACGACTCCCACTACTTTCTGCCAGGGAGGGAACGCCGCTTTCACAAATACCTCTATCGGAAGGCCAGGCTCTCCACAATGGCTTTTCCCGGGCGGAACACCTGCTTCATCAACTGATGCGGCACCAAATGTGGCATATTCAGAACCCGGAGTTTATGATGTTAAGTTGATTACTACTACCGGCTTCACAGCTGACACTATGACAAAAACAGGATATATTACAGTTAACCCAGGCTCTGTTCTAAGTGTGCCATCCGGTCCGGAAATTGTTTGTACCGATAATACTTCTTCCACAACGTATACAACTGAGGGAACTTCCGATACTTACATGTGGGAAATATACCCTGCTACCGGTGCGGGGACACTTTCACCTGATGGTGCAAGTTGCACTGTTAACTGGATACCCGATTGGACCGGAACAGCAAGCATAAGGGTTAGGGGAGAAAACGGATGTGGTATGGGCGAATGGACCTGGTACAAGGATATTCTTGTAAAAATCTGTACCGGGGTTAACGAAAACCAGGCAACTTTACCGCTCTCCGTATATCCAAATCCAGCCAATGCTAACATTAACCTGGCAATTAATTCTAAGACTGCCGACCAGGTAACAATTAAACTGATCAACGCATTAGGGAAAGTGGTTTATACGGAAAATAACATATATATATCAAGCGTCACCAACAAATCAATAAATACATCTGCATTGCCACAAGGCGCTTATATGCTTAAAATTGAAGGCAATTTCTTCAATGCTTCCACTAAGGTAAATATCCAGCGGTAAAAACCTTATGCACATTATTTAAATAGTTAAAAAAAAGCCTGTCGGTTTATACTGGCAGGCTTTTGTATTTTGTTAAAATGTGTACTTTTACTCCGTTATACAATTAACCATATTTTCCAATCGTTTTTCTCCTGATGTTACTAAAAAATATTATTATGAAACGTTTTATCTTTTTGATATTTATCTCAGCACTATATCTGGGAGTATCTGCCGCAACGATAGAAAAAACCTATTATTTTGGCGATTATACGATTGATTATTCCGGTAGCTACCAGATGATCAGGTTTGACAACACTATGCTTACAGGGCTACCTGGTGAACCTGTATTCCCGTACAGCGCAGTAAGCCTTTTACTCCCTCCGGGGCAAACGGCTTTATCCATTGAATGTATTGGCGAAAACGAAACAATGATAAGCGGAAAATTCCAGCTTTATCCGCAACAATATGTGCAGCCACTTTCGAAGGGAAAATCAGGAATATTCCTGATGGATAAGAGTGTTTACGCAACTAATAGTAACTATCCAATACAGCCACAGGGGCATCTTACTACTTCGTTTCTGAATGGATATGCTTTTGCACTTTCTTCTTTCACCCCCCTTAAATACAATCCGGCTTCGGGACAGGTATCTTATTTCAAAAAAGTTACTATAAGGATAACCACACGCCCCTCCGCTGAGGCTATTCAAGCATTGGACAATATCAGTTCTTCAGTTACAGCTGTATCCCGCGTTGTAAAACTCGCGCAAAACCCTGATTTGGTTAATGACTATCCTGTGAAAAGTAGTCGCACCAATGGTTATCAGATGCTTATCATCACTCCTGCAGCATATCAGGCCGACTTTACTGAACTTATTGATCATTACCTGATGGAAGGTATTAAAACTTCGGTGGTTACAACTGAATTTATCCAAGGTTCAATGACCGGTTTTGACTTGCCTGAAAAGATGAGGAATTATATTATCCAGGAATACCAGAATAATGATATTGAATATGTTTTATTAGGTGGTGATGTTGAATTGATGCCTTACCGCGGATTTTACTGTTTCGTTCAATCTTCTTCCGCTTATGAAGACTCAAACATACCGGCTGATCTTTATTATTCCTCTCTTGATGGCAATTGGAATAATGATGGCGACGACCGCTGGGGCGAACCGGGCGAGGATGACCTGCTTGCCGACATAGCTGTTTCCCGGCTTCCTTTTAGCAATCATACCGAACTTGCTGCTATGCTTCATAAATCAATTAGTTATCAGTTCAGCCCTGTTACCGGCGAACTGCATAACCCATTAATTGCCAGCGAAAACCTGTACTCTGACCCGGAAACCTGGGGCAGCGATTATCTCGAACTGCTTATTGGCTACCGTACCGACAATGGATACACAACAAATGGCATACCTGCTACCCAAACATTTGATAAACTTTACGACGAAATAGCCACATGGAGCGGCAGCGACCTTATATCCCATCTGAATGAGGGAAGATCCTTTCTTCACCACTCAGGCCATGCAAACACAACCTATGTGATGAAACTATATGACTGGGATATTACCAATGCCAACTTTTATGCCCTGAATGGGATTACACATAATTACACACTCGTTTACACGCATGGTTGCGATTGCGGATCGTTTGATTTTAGCGATTGCATTGCTGAAAAAATGGTGACAATCGAAAATTTTGCAGCTGCATTTATTGGAAATTCCCGATATGGTTGGTTTAATGAAGGACAAACAGAAGGACCTTCGGCTCACATGCACCGCGAATTTGTAGATGCTCTTTACACGGATAAACTGAACCGACTGGGTCGCGCCCATATGGAATCGAAAATCGCAACAGCTCCCTGGGTAACAGCACCTGGGCAATGGGAGCCAGGTGCCATACGCTGGTGCTTTTATGACTGCAATGCCCTAGGCGATCCTGCAATGGCTATCTGGACTGATGAACCATTGCCTGTTTCTGTTGAATACCTTATAGCAAATCCACTCGGGAGTACATCACTTGCAGTTACTGTGAAGAACAGCGGAATGCCTGTTCAAGGGATAAATTGCACTTTGCTTAAAAACGGAGTGATGCATGGTACCGCGGTATCCGACATAACCGGCATGGCTGTAATTACCTTCGATCCAACCGTAAATGAACTTGGAGATGCTCAACTTATTGTTTCCGGCTACAATTGCCTCCCTGCCACATATCCTGTGACATTTATTGAAAATGCAGGTGCTTACGTTGTTTATGCCAACTATGTTGCTACTGATACAGATGGCAATAATAACGGAGTTGTAGAATATGGAGAACCAATTAATCTAACTGTTGGAATGCAGAATTTAGGAATGGCCGATGCACAAAATGTAACAGTTACTTTAAGCAGTAATGACCCATATGTTACATTGAATGACACCACTGAGTTTTATGGAACAATTGCTACAGGTGCTACAGTTTCAATACCAAATGGATTTGCTTTTGATGTTGCTTCGGATATTCCCGATAATCATATTATAACATTCTCCGTTAAAGCAGAAGGGAGTACAACATGGATATCAACGTTTACAATTACCGCGTATGCTCCATCATTAAAAATCGGGGAAATGACAATTGATGATTTAGCCGAAGGAAACGGGGATGGAAGACTGGACGCCGGAGAAACAGTGATACTCCGTATTCAATCCTCCAATGAAGGGCACAGCGAGGCAAATTCCACTACAGGAACACTAACCACTTCAAACACGTATATTCAGATAACCAACCCTGTGTTTACCATTGGCAGTCTTTCCCAAGGACAAACTGTGGACGCCTTATTCACTATTGTTGTTAGTGCACAGGCCCCAACTGGTACAAGTGTTGATCTCAAAAATATCCTTACTTCCATGCAATATGGTGATACCTGTACTTTCGTGCGTATGATAGGCATGATTGACGAAGATTTTGAGACTGGTGATTTTCTGAAATATGCCTGGATTCAGGGAGGAGACCAACCTTGGAGCATTTCTTCAATTGCGCCATTTGAAGGCAGCTTTTGTAGTAAATCAGGGATGATTTCAGATAACCAGGCTTCAGAGTTAAGTATCAATTTTGAGGTTCTTAATGCCGATAGCATTTCATTTTTCCATAAGGTGAGTTCAGAATTGGATTATGATTTCCTTAGATTTTATGTGGACGACAGCAAGAAGGCCGAATGGTCGGGCGAGCAGGATTGGCAGCGATTCAGTTGTTTTGTCAATACAGGTTTACATACTTTCCGCTGGGCATATTCTAAAGATATTACCATTGCCGGAGGTTCAGATGCTGCATGGCTGGATTATATTGTCTTCCCGCCTGTTGCTACAATTACATCTACGGGTCCGGAGGCTTCTGCTTTCTCATTTGGAATTTATCCCAATCCGACCAGCGGTAAACTATCTGTGAATTATCACATTGCCACTAAATTAGAGGTAAAGCTTACTCTTTGTGATGCTGCCGGGCGTGAATTGATTATCATAGAGCCGCCAGCCACGCGTCCGGGTGGTAATTATACCGTTATATCCGAACTATCTGCATTGAAACCAGGAATATATTTTCTTAGAATGAATGCTGGAAACAGTATTATGACAAGGAAAGTTATTTCCCGCTAAATATCTGGTTTAAACTGAAATTTCAGAAAGGGTTCTTTTCGAAATTTTATCGGAAATCCAGTTTATCTGTGATTTCCCTATATCCAGCCTGTTTGTTAGTTGTGCTTCCCTTTACCTTCTTTTTAAGATTCTAAAAATGAATTAATATTGATTTGATTTTTTTCTATTTTTGACAACTATCTCGAAACGAAATAATTAATTTATAACCCTTTATAACCCACAAATGAAACAATCCTGTTTTCTTTTTCTGCTGGCTCTGGTATTCATGCCATTTGCCACAATCCAGGCGCAGCAGCAGATGCCGCCTAAATACAAGGTAGATACCCGGGTGGATAACATGGGTTACTGGCGTCGCATGGCTAAACTTGGCCTGGTTCCGGTAGCACCTGACACCAAGCCGCCAGCTGCAAGATATACTACAGATAAAATTACAGGGCGTGGTGTGACCACCGAAGACTCTCCCGATGTGCCGGTTACCGAAGTAAACTCAACACAAAGTGAGAATTCTATCTTTGTGAACCCTGGAGATAAAACCAATGTGCTGAACTCTAATAATTCCACCCAAAACCCTGTAGGCTCTCTTTTTGGTGCCAATGATTTTTATAGCTTTGATGAGGGTTTAAGCTGGGAAGGCGAAGTGCAGGGAGCAGGGGGCGGAAATTCGGGGGATCCTACAACGGCTATCAGCAATTCAGGACGGTACTATGTTGGATATATTGACAACAGTTACGGCCAGAGTGTTTCTTATTCCGATAATCAGGGTACAACCTGGACACCTGTGCTTGCTGGTAATTCACCAGGAGGCGGTGGTATGCTCGATAAAAATCATATGTGGATTGATAACAGCCTGTCCAGCCCTTTCAATGGACACCTATATGATGCATGGACAAATTTTGGCGGAGCTAATGATCTTCAGATTGAGATAGTGACCTCTTCGACCAATGGACTTAGCTGGAGCGCGCCTGTTAACGTGAGTTCAACAGTAATGGCCGGGAGCCACAACCAGGGAGTGAACCTGCATACTGGGCCCAATGGTGAAGCCTATGGTATATGGGCTATCTATGATGACTGGCCAACCGATGAAACTGCAATCGGATTTACCAGTTCCCTTGATGGTGGTTCAACCTGGAGCGACGGGATCCGGATTCTCAGCAATATCCGTGGTATTCGTACTTCAGCAACTACTAAAAATATGCGTGTTAACTCTTTTCCCAGCATGACGGTTGATATCAGTAACGGACCTCATCGTGGTGATATTTATGTGGTATGGGCAAATATTGGGATTCCAGGTATTAATGCTGACGGTGATATTGATGTGTATTTGATCCGTTCTTCCAATCTCGGATTAACATGGTCAACCCCGGTAAGGGTTAATCAGGATATTCCAGGCCTTGGTAAGCAGCATTACTTTCCGTGGATCACCTGCGACCCTGCTAATGGCAACCTCAGCGTTATTTTTTATGACGATCGCGCTGTTTCTTCATCACAATGTGAAGTATTTGTAGCTAATTCTATTGATGGAGGAGAAACATGGACTGATTTTAAGGTTAGCGATGTTGTATTTACACCTCAGCCAATTTCTGGTCTGGCTGATAGTTATTTTGGTGATTACTTAAGTATAACAGCATTGGACAGAAATGTATATCCCTGTTGGACAGATAACCGAACAGGCTCTGCAATGACATATGTTTCGCCATACACCTTAGGCCCTCCTCCTAATCAACCTTACGTGATTTATTCTTCAAGCCTCATTGACGATGTTACCACAGGCAATGGTAATGGAACACTTGATTTTGGGGAAGCTGTGCAATTAAACCTTGGTTTGAACAATATAGGCGATCTACCTGCAACTAACGTAAATGTTGTACTCTCTTCCGAATCGCCTTACCTCACACTTACCGATGCAACTGAAAACTACGGAGATTTTGCTGTAGGCGAAATCAAAACTATTGTTGATGCTTTTGCCTTTTCTGTTGCCGAAAACACTCCGGATGGTACCGACATTCTGTTCACAGTGACAGCCACTGATGCCAATGATAGTGTTTTTGTAAGCAATTTCAGTATTGAAGTCCATTCTCCGGCACTGGCAATTGGAGCTTATTCAATTTCTGATCCTACTGGTAATAACAATGGCCACCTTGATCCGGGCGAAACAGCTGACCTTACAATTGAGGTAAGCAATCCCGGAGATTTTAATTCTTTGGGTGTTGTGGGTGTTCTTCTCAGTGAAAACCCTAATGTAACTATCAACACCTCATCAGCTCTGCTTGACACAATCTATCCCGGGCAAATTAAAAGCGCCGTTTTCAACCTTACAGTAAATCCTACTGCACCTATAGGCTCAGTAGCTGGGTTTGACTTTACTGCCAGCTCAAACATACTGACTGTTCAAAAACTTATTAGCCTGAAAATCGGCCTTGTGATCGAGGACTGGGAAACTGGCGATTTCACAAAGTTCCCATGGGAACTCACGAGCGCAAGCAACTGGTCAATTGACAATGTTACGCATTATGAAGGTAATTATTCTGCCCGATCTGGTGATATTGGCGATTCGCAGCTTACTGATCTCAGTCTAACCTACGAAGTGGCGAGCGATGATTCAATCTCGTTCTTTCGCAAAGTTTCATCAGAAAGCAACTATGACTATCTCCAATTTTATGTAGATGGCTTAATGCTCGGATCTTGGGCGGGAGAGCTGGATTGGGAAAGAGTAGCATTTCCCGTTAGTATGGGATTACATGTTTTTACCTGGCGCTATATGAAGGATTTTTCGGTGAGTAATGGTTCGGATGCCGCCTGGGTAGATTTTATTGTGCTACCTGCTTTTCCTACTACTACAGTATATGCAGGAATTGATGATTACTCCTGCGGAAACAGCACTTACCAACTTGCAGGCTCTGCTACAAACTATTCAACGGTGCAGTGGAGTAGCAGTGGGACAGGAACATTTAATCTGCCTAACTCTTTATCCCCGCTCTATTTTCCCAGTGAAGCAGATGTTGCTGCTGGATCAGTTGTGCTAACCATCACTGTTGACGGTGTCACTGGCACAGTAACTGATAATCTCACACTTTATTTTGAGCAGCCAACTCTGGCAGATGCCGGTTCAGATGTTTCTATTTGCAGTGGTCTGCCATATGTTGTAAGTGAAGCAACTGCACAAAATTTCACCGAAATAAGCTGGACCACCAGTGGATCGGGGTCTTTTTCTGATCCTTCAATTCTTAACACTTCTTACTTACCTGATGCAGCTGATGTTACAGCAGGGAGTGTTACACTTACACTCAGTGCCGGAAACCATTCCTGCGACCCGGCATATTCATCATTTATTCTTACCATTTTACCTACTCCTTCTGCTAATTTTACAGGAGATACTGTGCTTTGTGAATTTACCCAGGGGATAGTTTATTCCGCCCCATCTGGTTCTGGCAATGTTTATTCGTGGACAGTTAATGGAGGAACAATTACTTATGGGAACGAAACTAATCAGGTTACTGTTGACTGGGGGGGAATAACAGTAGACGGATTAATATCACTTAGTGTAAAATCTTCTTCCGCATGCCAGGATAGTGTAAATGTTCCTGTTATCCTGAATGCTTTACCTGTTCCAATGATTAGTGGTACCTCAACTGTTTGTGCCGGTCAGTCTGATATTATTTATAGTACTGCACTTACAACAAACACGTATTTATGGGAAATCACAGGAGGAACAATAACATCAGGGCAGGGTACAAATGAAGTATTTGTCAATTGGACAACACCTGGTTCGGGATCAGTTTCGGTTACTGAAACGATTGAATCTACCCAATGCCAGAAAACAATCTCATTTCCTGTAACTATTAATGGCTTGCTGACAGTTCCGTCGACTCCCACCGGTCCAGTCTCGGTAGATTTGTATTCTGTCTTCAGTTCTGAATATTCTGTTGTTCCGGTAACTTATGCAGATACTTACTTCTGGCAGATAGAACCTGCTAGTGCCGGCAATATCACAGGAACGACTAATTCAGCAACGGTTAACTGGACAGCTGATTTCCGCGGAACAGCAACCATAAGTGTAAAATCAGCTAATGGATGCGGCGAAAGTGGGTTCTCACAGCTACTGAGTGTGAATATCTTTAGTTCACTTGGAATCAATGAGCAGGATAAAAATTCAATTATTAGCATTTCTCCTAACCCGAACAATGGGAAATTTGTTCTGAAACTCAATTTGGGCAATAATCATCTGGTGAGTTACCGTATAATGAATTCGGCTGGTCAGGTGATCGTTCATAAAGAGAACTTTCCAATAAATGCAAATTATTCAGAAGAAATTTCCCTGGACAAAGCCACATCGGGATCTTATAGCCTGAGCCTGGAAGAGAATGGAAAAGTTATTGTAAAATCCTTCATTATTCAATAATAACTGCCTCTGTATTTTGAAGAGCCGGTTGCGAAACCGGCTCTTCTTTTTGCAAACATTCCGGTTTGTAGTAAAAAATGAATATTTTAGCTACTTGGGAATACAGTAATCAATCACTACTATAACTGCCAAAACTATGGAAACCAGCACTTTGCCCCGGATTCTTGTAGTAGATGATATTGACACTAACCTCTTGCTGATAGAGACAATTCTAAAACGCGAAAACGCTGAAATAATAATGGCACGTAGCGGGAGTGAAGCGTTGGAAAAAGTTAGTGACATTGATATTGCTTTGATGATCCTTGATGTGTCGATGCCTGAAATGAATGGCTTTGAATTGGCAGAGCACTTAAGGGAAATGGAACGTCACAAGTATACTCCCATAATTTTTGTTTCGGCTATTTATTCGGATGATAGCAGTATTTTTAAAGGTTATAAATCAGGGGCAGTCGATTACATCACCAAGCCCTTTAAACATGAGATACTTAGCAGCAAAGTAAGGATATTTCTTCAATTAGCTGTGCAAAACGAAAAAATCCGGGAGCAAAGCCAACGCCTGCACGAGAGCGAAGAAAGATATCGTAGTTATATTGAAAACGCCCCCGACGGAGTGTTTGTGGTTACGCAAGAAGGGGAGGTGGCGCAATTAAATAATGCTATTGCACGTATTACTGGATACTCCAAAGAAGAACTGAAGGGGATGAATTTCGTCGAATTTTTCAAAAGCGATAATCTTGTAAGTGAAAATGATATGTTTCCCGGGATTTTTTCCGGGGATAAATCGGGAGGAGAATTTCGCATAACCACTCCAACTAAACAAATAAAATATGTGCTTGCAGAAACAGTTAAACTCCCGGACGGACGATATCTGGGGTTTTTAAAAGACAATACCGATCAACATGAACTGGTAAAGCAGCTTCTGCAATCTGAACGATTGGCAGGTATTGGAGAACTTGCAGCGGGAATTGCGCATGAAATAAATCAGCCACTAAATACGATTGCTTTTAGCCTCGACAACCTCTTTGATGCGCTTAAAACGCAACACACGGATGTAACGTATATCCAAAAAAAAGCGGATAAAATATTCGAAGGAATACTACGAATGCGTAACATCATTGATCATGTACGCACCTTTTCGCGCGATCAGGAAAATTACATTCCTATGGCATTCGATGTTTCCCAAAGCATTGCTAACGCACTTTCCATGGTTTCGGAACAATATAAAAAGCAAGGTATCCTTCTGGAAACACAACTCGGACTAACGTCATACATGCCAATAGGAAATACGTATAAATTTGAACAGGTAATACTTAACCTGCTCTCAAATGCCCACGATGCCATCGATGAGAAATCTGCCAGATCAAACGATCTATTTAAGGGGATAATAACAGTAAGTTCCATCCAGACTTCTAAAGAACTAGTAATCAGTGTTAAAGATAATGGTATAGGGATTGACGCCAATAAACTTGCCAAGGTGTTGCTCCCTTTTTACACAACCAAAGAAGCAGGAAAAGGAACAGGACTTGGTCTATCCATCTCGTATGGTATTATTAAAGAAATGGGAGGTGAGATAAGTATTGATAGCTCTACCGATGAAGGGTCAACTATTCGTGTGATCTTACCTGTAATAAATCAGCCATAATTAGTATCTTTGAATATTCATTCCGACTTTATGGAAAACGATACTCTACGTGTGCTAATCCTCGATGACGAGGCCGACTTTGCCGAAGAATTGCAGGAGTTTCTACAACTTAGGCAGTTTGATGTTGCAATAGCCTTTACTCCTGAACAAGGAATGACAGCACTTCGAAAAAAGCCTTTCGATTTGCTCATACTGGACATCCGTTTGCCAGGTCGCGACGGACTAGATATTCTTCACCAAGTTCGTACGCTTTATCCTGCTTTGGAAGTGATTATGATTTCAGGCCATGGTGATATGGAAACAGTGATTAAAGCCATGCGCAACGGAGCGATTGACTATCTTAGGAAACCATTCAGGCATGTGGATATACAACTGGCAATTGAACGCACTCAAAAATACCTGTACCTCCAAAAACGTATGAAGCAAATGGAGGATCGTAATTCCCTCATTTCAGGAGAACTTGAAAAACGTATTGAACGCAACTTTATCGGTGAAAGCACTCAAATAAAACAAGTACTTGAGCAAGCCAGTACTGCAGCTAAATACAAGACTACCAACGTTCTGATTACAGGAGAAAGCGGTACAGGGAAGGAAATTATAGCACGCATAATTCATTATGCCAGCGAACAACGCGATAAAAACTTCTGTGCAGTAAACAGCAGTGCTGTGACCGATTCACTTCTCGAAAGTGAATTCTTCGGACATGTTAAGGGATCTTTTACCGGAGCTATTAATGATAAAAAGGGATATTTTGAAACTGCCAATGAAGGCACAATATTTCTGGATGAGATTGCCGATATGCCCATTGCCCTTCAGGCTAAGCTTCTGCGTGCAATCGAGGAGAAAAAGATCAAACGGGTAGGAAGTAATGATGAAATTACGGTGGACTTTCGTGTAATTTCGGCTACAAACCACGATTTTGGTAAATTAATTGATACCAGGGCTTTCCGGCTTGATCTTTTCCATCGTTTAAATACTATCACAATACATATCGCGCCATTGCGCGAACGCCCCGAAGATATCGCGCCCCTGCTTTCCTATTTTGTCCTATATTTTGCAGAGAAACTTAACAAGTCTGAGCCTGCTATTGACCCTGCACTTGTGGAAATGCTAAAGCAATACAGTTTCCCTGGTAATGTTAGAGAACTCCGCAATATGACTGAGCGTGCCATGATATTTTGCAAATCGGGATTGTTAGGCATTGAAGATTATCCGCTTATTACTAAAGAATCTCCTGTAATCGCAACGTCTTTATCTGCAACAGGGTTAAGTTTATTGAACCAGGAGCAAGACACAATACTTCGCGCCCTAAAAGCCAGTAATAATAATCAATTGAGGGCTGCCCGACTGCTGGGCATTTCACGTGATGCCCTTATTCGTCGTATGCGAAAATACAACATACGCATTTCAAAGGAGTCGGAAAGCTAATAGTAGAAAGCCTTTTCTCGTGCTAATAGCCTTACTGCCGCACAAATGTCTGCTTGTGTTATTATAACCCTCTTCATACAAGACTTCCAGAACATTTTTCATGCAATTCCCTGAAAATAATTTCAACTGCCACTTCTATGTTATTGTATAATAAACAAGCAGTTACGTAAAATAGTATTTCCTTTCCTATTTTCTGCAATTAACTCCTACAGGTAAGATTAAAACACGTGCCATCTGGAACGAAAGTTGAATGCGAACCTGCCTGAATTACCTGCCGAAATTTCCTAAACCAAATGCCAGGTAAAATCAGGGGACTACAAAGGCTTGTATGCTATGAAACTCAGATTTACTTCTAGGAATTTACTGTTAATTTTAGCTGTCTCCTTAGGATTAAGCCATCCGGCAGATGCCCAACAGTGGGTAGGTATCAGCTCAGATATACCAGCTGCTGCACAAGTAGCATTAACTCAATCTGTTGGTAATAGCAACACACTCCATATAAGCATTCCGGGGTTTACTCTTGAAAATGTAACAGTACAAGGCAGCAAATCATCAATCCTGCGTGTAGAAGGTTCTAATCCACTTTTAGAGTCAGGGTCTCCAGACCTGGTAAAAGTAACGACATCCCTGATTATCCCTCCTGTAGCTGAAATGGGCTTTACGGTTGTATCCTCCAAATACATGGATTTCGAAAATATCAATCTAGCGCCATCGCAAGGCGATCTTATACGTTCAACAGATCCTGCGACTATTGGCTATTCCTTTGGTGCAGTGTATAACCAAAACACATTTTTTCCAGAAGCTATAGTGGAACTCAGTCGTCCTTATGTAGTTCGCGACTATAGGGGACAATCTGTTAACATTTTCCCTTTTCAATACAATCCGGTTAACCATCAGTTGAGAGTTTATTATGACATTTCTATCAACATTGAGAAAGTGAGCGAACAAGGCGAAAATCCTATGCCTGCAATCCTATCTCCCCATGGGACAGATACTGAATTTGAACAGGTTTATGGCAGTTTATTCCTCAACCACGATCAATCAAAATATGCTCAGGTTAGCGAGCAAGGACGCATGCTGGTGATTGCTTATGGACCTTTTATGAATGCCATGAAATCGTTCGTTGATTGGAAGAACTCTATCGGAATAGCCACTGAAATGATTGATGTTGCGACAATAGGTGATGCCTCCAAAATAAAAGAATATGTTGCTGATTATTACTTTTCGAAGGGACTTACATACTTGCTCCTGGTTGGCGATGCTGCTCAGGTTCCAACTATAACCACAGCTGACGGATCTTCAGATAACAGTTATTCATACATTGCCGGCGACGACCACTACCCAGACATTTTTACGGGTCGTTTTTCGGCTGAAAATGAAGAACAGGTCCGTATTCAGGCTGAACGCACAATAAACTATGAAAAAAATCCTGATCCACAGGCTACATGGTATGAATCCTGCACAGGTATCGGATCAGCCCTGGGTCCTGGAGATGATGAAGAATACGATTATCAGCATATTCGTAAAATGCTCGGCGAATTGAAGGATTACAGCTATACAGGTATAAACGAACTTTTTGACGGAAACCAGGGGGGCAGCGATGCAAACGGAAATCCTGATGCTAAAATGGTTGTTGACAATATAAACAATGGCAAGGGTCTGATAATGTACATCGGTCATGGATCATCTAACCTATGGGGTACTTCACAATTTTCCTGTAATGATGTAAGTTCCTTAACGAATATCGGAAAATATCCTTTCATTTGGTCAGTAGCATGCAGCAATGGAAATTTTGCAGGAAACACCTGCCTTGCCGAGGATTTACTCAGGGCATCCTATAACGGACAACCAACCGGCGCAATAGCAACCTTGATGTCAACGGGCAGCCAAAGCTGGTATCCGCCTATGGAAGCTCAGGATGAGATGGTCAACCTGCTTAGGGAGAGCAAAACCGGAAATATAAAGCGCACTTTTGGTGGAATATCAATGAGTGGCTGCATGATGATGAATGACACGTATGGTATCGGAGGCTATAAAGTGACCGATACCTGGGCTATTTTCGGCGACCCTTCGGTGATGCTGCGTACAACTAAACCCAAAACGATTGAAGTAAGTCATGCTGAAACTATCAGCTGTAGAGCAGAAAACTTCACAATTCAAACAGTAAGCAACGGACTACAAGCAACTTTAAGTATTGGCGGAAAAATGCTCGGTACTGTTTCCGTTGAAAATGGAATTGCTTCCATTGATATTTCACAGCCAATAACAGGAGCAAAGGTGCTCCTGACAGTTACCGGATATAACTGTATCCCATATTTATATGAACTGGATGTAGTTACCGGCCCTGCTGCTATTACTGATCCGCAACCTCCAAATAATAACCGCCTGATCCCGCTGAACACAAGGTTTTCCTGGACACCTGGCAAAGGATCAACTCCAACGAGTTATATATTCTACCTTGGAACAAACAACTCCGGTAGCGACTTGGTAAACGGCTTGGTAATAACTGATACTTTTTGCCTGGCGCAAGTTGCACTTTCATACAATACTGATTATTTCTGGCATGTAGATGCCGTGAACAATGACGGGAAAGCAATAGGAACGATTAATACGTTCCGTACAATTTATCGTCCAGATGAAGATTTCGAAGCTACTGCTGAACCACGCAGTTGGGAAGCCTTGGGCTATGGCAATTGGCAGATTGATCACCAGGAAGCCTTCCAGGGAGAGCAATCTTTGCGTTCAGGAACTATTACTGACAACAATAAGGCTACTTTAGTTTTTAACTGTGAAGTGACCTCGTGCGATTTTGTAAGTTTCTGGAAGAAAGTTTCAAGCGAGCAGGATGGTGATAAACTCCAGTTTTTGGTAGATGGTGTTGAAATGGGATCCTGGAGTGGTAATGTTGACTGGAGTTACCAGATTTATACAATAGAACCTGGGCAGCATAAACTTGAATGGCGTTATTCGAAAAACGGAGCATTAACCTCTGGTGAAGATTGTGCATGGATCGACGAAATATATCTCCCTATTCATCAAAACATTTTAGCATTTGCCGGGTACGATGCTGAAACTTGTCATGATTATTCTTTCAAGACAGAAGGTGTGGCAGATAATTTCAGTTCGGTTAAATGGATTACTTCGGGCGATGGAAAATTCAGCGATCCGGCAGCGCAAGCGCCAGAATATTTACCAGGTACTTTAGATAATACAAATGGGTTGGTTCAGTTGACTATGTTAGTACAGGGGAATCCACTTTGCACACCTGTTGAGAAAAGCTTCAGCCTTACAATTTTTGAACCACTTGTTATTGACCTCCCCCAGGATACTATATTGGAAGCTGGACAAACATTGACAATGAATATAGGAGCTCCTGTTGGAACAAGCTATCTTTGGTTCCCCGGAAATGAAACAACACCGCAGCTCGTTATTGATACCACAGGGTCAGGCATCGGATCAAGAATATACACACTTCAACTGACAAGTTCAACCGGATGTGTCAGCCAAAAGACGATTACTGTGCATTTCATAAATAAGAAAGAGACACGCGATCTGGATGAAAATCTTTTTGCCATTTATCCAAACCCTGCTAAAGATCAACTTAGACTAATTGCAAACTCTGGTGATATGCAAATCAAACGTTTACAGATCGTAAATTCTATGGGCAAACAGGTGTATGTATCAGGCTCAGCAATACTGAGCAGTTCGGCTCCTTTAAGAATAGCACTTGATGGATTACCGCGCGGCCTCTATTTCGTAAATGTGGAAACTGTTGATGGGAAATCAACCAGAAAATTACTCATCACAGGGTAGCCTTCTTCAGAATAATAAGCAGTTCCCCTTTTTATCAGGCGAACCAACCCCAAGTTAGAAGTAAAGTTAGGAATACTGAGCCATAAATTATGGGTATCAGGTAAAGAGTTTTATTGCCTTGTACAAGCGGGAGAAATTTTTGGTTGACAAGACTTACAATTTTGAAGCTTATATAAACTCCGGCCATCATAACCAATAAAAGTGAAATCCAAACAGAATAATTCAGCCATCCAGGATTTTTCTGTAAGATTAGTTGTCCGTCAATAATTTTCTGTGCAGAACGCAATCCGCTTACATCAGCAAAAGCCAATTTGAGATATGGAATGCTTGAAGTGGATTGTAAAATGGATTTGCCAAGATGTGCTGCAGCCATTAAAGGAATAAACGCCAGGCTATAGTTCAGGATATATACTTCTAATTTAAGGTTGACCCTTGCTAATTTCGAAACAAGAAGAGGGATGGCCCAAAAAATTAAAGGCATTATCAGAAAAATCAGAAAGGAATAAATGAGTTCACTCAAGAAAGCACTGTGAATATGAACGGCTGATACAAGAATATCTGGGAAATAATTCATCCATCTTTTAGTAATATCCCATTCCTCCATGTTTTCGGAAATTACAAAACCTGACAAAATCCAAAGAAAAAGCATTTCAGCCATTTGCAATGGTTTGATTCGATACAAGTCATTTGCAAATCCAATATAGGTAAATGCAGGGTTTGGTCGTCCACTTATATTCTCGGTTTTGTACACTGAACATGTTTTTCGGCAGCCTGCACAAAGGATGCAAACTGAATTATCTACTATTTCTGCCGGGTACAAGTCGACACCGCAACTTTTATAGTTCTGCTGATAAATGTAGTTTTTATGTATGCACGATTTGTCCATACATTGCTCACAAAGCATCTTATCCTTAACACGCCAGCCAAAAAAGGAAAGCCGGGCGTGCAATCCCATCAAATAGCCAACTGGGCATATATACCTGCAGAAAGTATTTTTCTCGAAAAGCAGTCCACTTAAAACAGAAACAGCTATGATTACAAGCATGTATAAAGCCATAAAAAAAGGATTGCGATCAATTGCAAATCCCCGAATCCCGATAAATAAAATCAGAATATAAAAAACAGTGATTGCCCAACCCGACAATAGCCATTGGGGACGTTTTAACTTAAATCCGAATTTGGCAAAAAAAGAGGTAATAGGTTCTACCGGGCATACCATACACCAAATTCGTCCAAAAAATATGGATACTATGATAATCAAAGGCCACCAATATGACCATACAATTAAATTACTGAAATTTGTATGTTGTAACTCCAATATTACTAAGTGATTGCCAGAGGAAGCTGAAAGTCCTATCAAAATTAAAGCGATAAATGCCAGTAGTGTGAGCATTTTCAAGCTCAGTGGTATAAAGGCCTTACTTAATAAATGATTCATTCTCCTTAACATCTTATAGTACAGTTAGTATTAATGAAACTATTTTCCATTTTTATAAATGCAGCCTTGAATTTTCTGAATAGGAATTCAGTAAAAGAGATAAAGAAGATATTAAATTGAGAATGGAAATAATAAGTCGTTCACGGCAAATATATTCCAAATTGTCATATGACAGAACTCTGGTTAATAATTAATGAATTGATATCTAAAAGCAATAAATAATAAGCCGTTCTCTTCAGTGTAACTGAATATGTGGGTTTATTTTCAGATATAGCGTCAGGAACAATAATAGTAACGAAATTTAATTTAAGTTTGAAGAAAAATTTCAGATAAAAACTTCTTCATTCTATTGCCATATTTAATTTTCTGTGGTAGCAGGAAAGAATGGATCTGTTACTAAAACGATAAAAAAAATCAACTATTACCAAAGTTTATTTGACCTCAATCTGCAACTTTCATGAAAGCACTTACAGTTTCCGCATCAATCTTGCTCCTCGTGGGCTTTTTATTTACAGGGTATGTCGAAGCACAGGATTTGTCAAACCAATCCTATCGCAAACTGGAACCTATATCCCGGGCTGAATTTGACAAATTGCGTACTATTCCAGAGATAGAAGTTCCTGCTGACATGGGTCGCTATCGTTCTATGCCAGCTGTTGTAGATAATTCGTTGAAACTATTTATGAGGCCACTCATTTCGCAGGTGGGGCTGGAATGTGGGCAGGCCAGCAGTATTGGTAATGGATTCACCTATGAAATAGATTGGAAACGGAATTTGCCCGCTAATGTTCCGCAAAACCAATACCCAACTCACTTTGCATACGATTTTATAAATAATGGCAGCGATGCCGGTGTAAGCTTTTTTGAAACCTGGGAGATTCTGAAGAAATGCGGAACACCAAATGTGGCAGATTATGGCGGGATGGCAACAGGTGGTCCATCCCATTGGATTAGTGGATATGATAATTATTACCATGGTATGCAAAACAGGATTACCGAAGTGCGTACCATTCATGCAGGAACACCAGAAGGGATTGCCTTGCTGAAAGGATGGATATACGACCACCTTGATGGTTCATCCGCTGGCGGGGTAGCTAATTTCTATTCACAATATACCACACCTCCATCTACCTTCCCTCCGGGAACTCCTGAAGCCGGAAAACATGTAATTACGTCCTGGGGGTCTTCACCTAATCATGCAATGACTATTGTAGGCTACAACGATTCAATACGATGGGATTATAATGGCGACGGCCTTTATACTAACAATATTGATATTAATAACGATGGTTTGGTTGATGTTAAAGACTGGGAAATTGGAGGATTTAAAATGGCTAATACTTACGGTTCAATTTCTGGATGGGGAGATGAGGGATATAGCTACATGATGTATAAAACACTGGGTGATGATACCGGCAGCGGAGGAATCTGGGAACATGCCACAAGTGTGGTTAAGGTAAAAGAGACTTACACTCCCAAACTTACTATGAAAGTGACCTTAAAGCACACTTCACGAAATAAGCTCAGAGTTACAGCAGGCTTTTCAGCTGATACAACAGCCACTGAGCCTGATTATGTGCTGGGATTCCCCATTTTTGATTTTCAGGGTGGTGATCTTTTTATGCAGGGCGGCACAACTACAGCGGATAAAACTATTGAATTCGGGCTCGACTTAAACCCATTGCTTACATATGTAAATAGCGGACAACGTGTTAAATATTTCTTACAGGTACAGGAGAATGATCCGGGAAATTCGGCGCCAGGGACAATTATCGCATTCTCAATTATCAGCTACGAAGGCGGAATTCACGAAATAGTTTGTGAGGAAGCCAACTCCCCGATCATCAATAATGACATTACAAGGTTATCGGTAATAAGTTCTTGCAATTTCAGTAAGCCAGAGATCACAAATACTTCATTGCCACCTGCGATGCTGTACCAACCTTACTCCTGCCAGCTAAGTGCCAGCGGGGGAACTTCTCCCTACCGATGGAGTATTAAAAAAGATTACACCAGAACTGATAGTATTGTCCCATTTCCTGCAACTTCTACCAACCTGGCTCAGTTGTCTGATAATTACGATGGTAATATTCAGGTTCCACTTGGTTTTAACTTCCCTTTCTATGGAAAGTCCTATGACTCAATAACTATATACGCTGATGGTTATCTGATGTTTAAAAATGAACGCTATCCATGGCCATATATTATTACGGAAAAAACAATGTTTACCAACACGCGTTCCATTTCACCTTACGCTTGTCATCCGATGATAATTGAACCCGGATCAGGTGGAGGTGTGTGGTTTAACAGCGAAGACAGTTCGGCTACAATTCGATGGAAAAGCATGATATCAGGCAGCCCTATGACAAACCTTAATTATGCTGTTCGCATCTACGCTTCCGGCAAGATCGAGTTCTATTACGGTCAAATGATAAACAACGACTATGTGAACCGTTTGGCGGGAATTTCGGATGGTGACGGGTTCAACTTCTTCTATACGGCGGATCCAGGATCCTTTACACCTTCTCCAAACACGATGGTTTCGCTTGTTCCTGAAAGCTTTCCTTCTGAACTTTCTTTCGATGCAAATGGATTACTTTCGGGGCAGCCTGAACATGTTTACAATAATAGCCCAATCACTTTTGCAGCAACCGACAACAACAATATCCGTTCTTTTGTCACACTACCTTTCTCAACGCAGGGTTTGGCAATTTCCTGCACTTCAGAAGCAGGAACTGACAACATTATAGAATTTGGAGAAACAGCTTACCTGAATGTTACTATTCAGAACCTGACACCTTCTCCCATTGCTTCAGCACAACTCTCTCTTAGCGGTAATAACCCATATATTACAGTCACAGATTCGCTGGAATCAGCAGGTACAATCCAGCCCGGGCAATTGGTTACTTTTAGTCATGCCTTTGCATTTGATGTTTCACCCGATGTTCCCAATGCCTCCCCACTGCATTTTACCATAACGTTAGATGGAAACAAGCAACTTTGGTCGCGCAGTTTCGATATGGCAGCCTATGCTCCCGTTTTGGAAATTAGCCATTTGTATGTGATCGACAATCAGAACGGTCGGTTAGATCCGGGAGAAACTGTTGGAATAAAAGCTTTGCTCCGCAACCGGGGTGGCGCGTTGGCTCGTGGTATTAATACAGCTATATCTACATGGGATCCATACCTGACCATAAATACCACCACTTCTTCAATTGATTCGTTGCAGGCCGGCAAGTCCGATACACTTTATTTTAACGTCACAGCCTCGCAAACAACTCCGGTGCCTCATCCTGCTATATGCACAGTTCATGTTTTAGCTGATAATAATTTTGCCGACACTTGTTACATTATTCTTATGATCGGCTCAATTGTTGAAGATTTTGAGACCAATAATTTTACAAAATTCAACTGGGCTTTCGGTGGGAATGAGCCTTGGATTATCGATATGATAAACAAGTGGGAAGGTAGTTATAGTGCTACTTCGGGCAATATCGACGACAACCAGAGCTCTTCAATGTCTCT
Organism: uncultured Lentimicrobiaceae bacterium; assembly: GCA_964511085.1. Lineage (GTDB taxonomy): Bacteria > Bacteroidota > Bacteroidia > Bacteroidales > DASVHX01 > DASVHX01. The sequence goes on along the minus strand of CAZEDO010000021.1, from coordinate 4,401 downwards.
TGTATGGGAAGCAGCACAGGACGACAGCATCTCATTCTATCGCAAAGTTTCCTCCGAGTTAAATTACGACTACCTCCGCTTTTCTATTGATAATACTGAATTGGATAAATGGTGCGGAGAGCAGGACTGGACTATGGTAAGTTACGCAATTCCCAAAGGAGGCCATATTATAAAATGGGATTATACCAAAGATTTCAGTGTTTCAAGTGGTGGTGATGCGGCTTGGGTGGATTATATCACGCTTCCGGCATTTGCTGTTCCGGTGGGAGAATCAAAGGTAAGTGTAGAAACCACTTCCCTGAAACTATTCCCCAATCCTTCAAACGACATAGCCTTTGTGGATTATACTTCTACAAAAACAGCGCATGTTAAAATCATTCTTTTTGATGGTGCCGGCAAACCTGTGAGTACTATAAACGATAAGGTTCTTATTCCTGGGAAACATCAGTTTTCCATGAATTTAAGAGGTTTGAATTCAGGTATATACTATTGTGTTCTCTCTACAACTGATGGTCATGTTATCAAGCCTTTAATTGTTACCGGCATGCGGTAATTGTATTTGTAAATGTCTGGATGTAATACACTAAAATCATATTGTTAAAGGATAAAAATCCAGTATTAATTGACTTCACCCGATCTGAAATATTATTCTTTACAGGGAATTAAAACAAAAAAATGAAACTCCAATACCCAATTCGTCTTTTTCTTCTGGCAATCTCGATTTCAACTTGCTTTTCCTCTGTTGCCCAGCAACCAGATCCTAATCATGGTCTCAAACACTGGCTTACCGCTGACGAAGCAAGGCGTATGAATGAAATAGGCCGGGACTTTGTGGAAACTGATCCACCAACCGGAATTGTTCGCAATATTGCTGAATTCGGCCCTATGGAGGCAGTACTCGTACGCTATCCTTTTGGTATTCCTATAAGCCTGATTAAAGATATGGCAGAAGATTGCCGGGTTACAACAATAGTTGAAACTTCCGGCGAAGAACAGACAGTTCGAAACCAATACATATCAAATGGTGTGAACCTGGCCCATTGCAATTTTGTTTATTCCTACACTGATACATATTGGACACGCGACTACGGCCCATGGTTCATTACGTATGGTAATCGTCAGATCGGAATAGTCGATTTCAAATATAACCGCCCTCGCCCTTATGATGATGATATTCCTAAAGTTGTGGCTGATTCCCTGAATATCAATTGGTTTGGAATGAATGTAATCCATACCGGTGGTAATTATATGAATACTGACCACGGAAAATCCTCATCAACCACACTGGTATGGGATGAGAACCCTTCGCAAACGCACCAGCAGGTTGCAAGCAAAGTACTGAGTTATTTAGGTGTAGATAATTACATGGTAGTAGCTGATCCAAACAATACTTATATTGACCACATCGATTGCTGGGGGAAATTTCTGGATGTTGATAAAGTTCTGATCCGTTCTGTGCCTGCTTCGCATCCGCAATATTCCGAAATCGAAGCTACTGCTGCTTACTATGCTGCTCAAATTTCATCCTATGGCACACCCTACCAGGTTTATCGGGTCAACACTCCAAATAACCAGCCATATACAAATTCGCTAATTCTTAACAAAAAAGTATTCGTACCAATCACAGGTTCTTCTTACGATAATGCCGCATTATTGTCTTACCAGGCAGCTATGCCTGGCTACGAAATTATTGGTGTTACCGGTGCCCCGGCAACCCCTTGGGAATCAACCGATGCTTTGCATTGTCGTGCCATTGGAATTGCCGACCGCCAAATGTTATTCATCGATCATATGCCTATAACAGGCGAAGTCCCTTCTCAAGACGCATTTACTGTGAATGCGGAAATTGTTCCGTTTAGTAATACCCCTGTATATACCGATTCAACCTGGCTGATTTACCGCGTGAATGGCGGCATTTATGACACTGTACAGATGGCCCAAATTGATAGTACGCATTGGAAAGGACTTATTCCCGGCCAAATTGAAGGCAACGAAATTGCATACTATATTTCAGCTACCGATGCATCAGGAAAACACGCTACTAACCCATATATTGGAGCGCCTGACCCTCACATATTTCAGGTTGCTGTTTCTCCGGTTGCCAATATTACCATGACCCCCGATTCGTTAATCTACAATACATACGAACAGATGATAAACGGCCAGACTGCTACCGTTTTCAACTACTCTCAGCAGGATATTACAATAGAATACATTAACAGCGAAGGCAATACACCTTTCTTTTGGTTCATCGACCCATTCACTATCAGCCTGCCTTATACTCTTGCTTCAGGAGAACAACTTGACCTCACGGTAAAAGTTGCTGTTCCTGCTACTAATCGTGATGAATTTCTGATTGATACACTTTTCGTTACAACTGCATCAGGAATAAGGCACTTAATTATAGCGGTTGACACGGCACTTTTTTCCGGACTAATGCCTATGATTCCAGCTAAAGCAGATTTGGTAAGTGTTAGCCCTAATCCTTTTAATCAACAGACATGTTTTTCATTTGAAACGAAAAAAGAAGGCTGTTTGCGTCTTGATATTCTATCAACTGAAGGGAAACTATTAAACACAATTTCCAACAGTTGTAAATCGGCCGGTGAACAAAAACTGATATGGAATGGCTGCGATAACAGTGGCAAAAAGTTGCCAACAGGTTTGTATATTTATCGCCTTCAAACTGGTGATTTTTACTGCCATGGCAAGGTAGCTCTGATACACTAAAGTTGTATAAACCGTAACTTCAGAACCCGGGCCATGTTCGGGTTTTTTGTTTGGGAATATTTATTGGGATGGGTAGAATAGATTAAGAATAATAAGTTGATTATTACAGTGGTGTAGTTATCTTTGAATATGTCTTTTGAGCATTGGACTTTCCTGAATCTTTGAGGGTTTACCTTCGGGGATGCGAAAGCTAAACCGCTTAGATTTAGTCAAACATAGCGATTAGGGTTGCGTTTTTCGCGAATCTAATTTTTCAATTAATTCACCATTCTGAAAATTAATTTATGAATTCTGATCCACAAATGCTTATGCTGTTAGTTAGTATGCAGATGCCTTTTGGCAAATATAAAGGAACATTTTTATGCAATCTTCCGGTTTCATACCTGGAATGGTTTAACCGAAAAGGTTTCCCGGATGGCAAACTTGGGATGCTGCTTCAAACAATGTACGAAATAAAATCAAATGGGTTGGAACATTTGCTTGGCCCGCTTAAGTCCATTAGTAAAACACGATGAAAACAGCCTCGGTAAGCATACTAAAAAAAGAATTAAGCACCCTGCCATATAGTGAGGTGTTGAAAATTTGCATGCAACTCGTAAAGTATAAGAAGGAAAATAAAGAGCTGCTGAATTACCTGCTTTTCGATGCCGGTAATGAACAGGAATATGTTAACACTATTAAAGGCGAAATTGACTTCTGTTTCCAGGAAATTAATACAAATCATTTATACTTTGCCAAAAAGAGTATCCGGAAAATCCTTAAAATTACCACTAAATATATTCGTTACTCCAGCCATAAGCGTACAGAAGTTGACCTTCTGATTTATTTTTGCATTAAACTTAAAAACTCAGGAATACCAATACGTACAAGCACTTCACTTAGTAATTTGTTTGACCGGCAGGTAGAGAAAATAAAAATTGCAATTACAACAATGCATGAAGATTTGCAATTCGACTATATGTCAGAACTAAAATTGTTAACTGAATGAATCAGTGTAAATTACATTCTGCTATTCCAGTAATTCTTCATTTCGCTTTTATAAATACCTCTAGACGTGAGCAGACTGTTTAAAGAACGACAAACTGTTACATCCCCGAATGCTAACTCAACAGGGGAAAGAAGGAGGATAATTTACATGATCCTTATATTTATTGTTGTCTCGGTTGGACTTGGTTCACGCTATTATTCAAACCAATTGCCCGGTTGGGTGGAGTTGTACGTTGGAGATACGCTGTGGGCATTCAATGTGTTTCTTATGCTTGGATTTTTGTTTAGCAGAAAAACCAGTTTATGGGTAGCTGTTGTTGCATTCAGTTTTTCTTTGCTTATTGAAATCAGCCAATTATATCATGCAGCCTGGATTGATGGAATCCGTGCTTATAAGAATAGGAGGAGTTGTCCTTGGGTTTGGCTTTCTGTGGAGCGACCTGATTTGTTACCTCGTTGGAATTTCCTTTGGGTTTCTATTTGAAAATAGTAAAATCGCGAATAGATTTTTCTTCAAATCAAAATGATTTATTACTTCTTACCTGAAAAATAAAAGCAAAGTCGGTTTAAAATAAATACCCAAGATTAATATACACTCCGCTGCTGCCATCACGCTTATCCCCGACAAGGCCATAATCTGCAGCTACAATAAAATTTTGATTCATCGCCACTCGCAACCCAAAG
>CAZEDO010000020.1:0-38422 GCA_964511085.1 uncultured Lentimicrobiaceae bacterium | reverse complement strand
ACTATTTAGTTCATTATCCTGATAATGTAGATTCAGAGTAACTTTGGTCGCGGCATTGCCTCCGGTTTGGACAATATCATAATAGCGGTGTATGGCATTGGGCTTCCAACTAATGTCCGAAGAGGTTAGAATTATTTTAACACTTAACGCTGTTGGCAGAATCCCGCCAGCTGCCATGTTAAGCGTTGTATATTGGTTTCCGAAAGAATAAGGTGTATTAACAGTAAAAGAATTTCGTGTAATAATCCCTGTTACATCTCCGGTGCCAACAGTGGTTGCGTTTCCTCCCATCGTCAAGGTTCTCATAACTGATCCATCCCACATATCCAGTATTCCTTTCGTAACTGAAGGATTAACACTCTGCAAATTTAATATTCCATTTAAGCTAAAATCCGAACCTGAAGTTACACCACCTGCACCGGAAATAGTGAGATTGTTCACTACTGCCGAAAAAATAGATCCAGGTAATGTGATGGCAGATACGTTTGCAAAAATCAGGTTTGCAGAAGCATTACTTGCATCAATACTACCACTAGCACGTGTTGGCGAACTTCCCGATATGGTTAATGTATTGGCTCCAATAGTTAAACTTCCTGCTGTTAAAGCCAAGGTTCCGGTAATGCTGATAGATCCGCCTAAAGCTATTCCATTTGTTCGATTCAAGGTCAGATTATTTAGCGAAACAGCAGGCAGTATTGTACCTGCACCACTTCCTCCAAATGTGATATTGGTTGAACTGCCGCCGGTTAATATTCCGGCTGTAGTTGTAATTCCACCATTAAGCGTAAGTGTATTTGCTCCAATAATAAATGCACCATTTGTTAGCGTAAGTTCCTGTGATACTGTAAGATTACTATTCAACGTTAACCCAAAGTTATTATTAACGGAAAGTCCATCAATTATGTTACTTACAAATGCTCCGGCTGGAATACTTTGGGCTGCAGAACCGGCAAACAGGACAACCGACGACGCAGTTGTTGCATTAATCTTCGCGTCATTACTAAAGTACAGGTGACCGGTTATCGTTAATTGTTTTCCATTCGTAATAAAATTATAAGTGCCTTGTGCATTTGTAATATCTTCTAAACTTCTGTTTTGGTCTAAAACGCAATTATTTCCAGGATTAGGTGCAAATGAAATGTCAGCTCCATTGGGAGGAACAGCTCCATAAGTCCAGTTCGCGGCTGTGCCAAAATCGTTATTTGTATTTCCCTGCCATACATAACTGTTTACTTCCAATGCGCCCATTTTGGGAGAAATACCTCTTGTAAGTCCATCATAATCTGTTGTAATCCCGGTTCCTGAAATACCAGGCAATGTTGCTGAAGAGTAATAATCAAATGCGGAAGTTCCTCCGGCATTTGTAAAACCAGGATTAATATTTAAACTATTAGCATCTTGCCCTGTAGCTGATTGCCATGCAGCAAGCGTTGTTTTATCAGCGCCTAAATAGCCTAAAACTGCAGATCCTGTTACCCAGTAGTTATTATAGTTAATCGTTAATCCACTTGTAGCGGCAACACGAATAGCATAATGCTTACCGGTAGCACCACCTGAACGAACATTCATCAGAATGTTATTTCTATAATTCCGGATGCAAACATTATTTGCATTCCACAAAGCTCCCGTTGACGATGTTGTACCCGAAGAAACAACACCACCAACATGAACCGAATTAAAGTAAATGTTATTAGTATTAGCGACGGAGGCATTGCTATTATCAATGATTCCATAAATCTTATATCCTGTGGTAATACCTGCTCCCAGACTGATAATATTGTTAGCAATTGTTGTTACTCCATTACCAAGTGAAATACCAGATATCTCAGATGATGTATTTGTGGATGCGATAGATAAACTATGTATAAAATTTCCGCAAACAGTATTTGTGCCAGATATTGGCCCAATATAATCAATGCCCCTGACAGCTACTAAGGCCGTAGTATTTGTATTTGATAAATTAAAAATGGTATTCCCAGTTATTGTTTGATTTGTACCCGAAGTTTGCACCATCTCTTCAATTCCTTTTACAATTATTGACGACGACCCGGTTGTAAGGTTTCTTATAATATTGTTTTGAATTGTATTTGATGAACCGCTATATGTACAAATACCATCAAGCTTTGACACAGAATTTCCTGTGTAGTAACTTGTTAAATTGGCAAAAGTATTGCCGCTTATAGTCGTTAATGGTACGGCAGCATTCATTAAAACTCCCCGTGTGTCCTGTTTTAACAGAGAGGAAGCTGCTGCTGAACTGGTTTGTATGCTATTTGCTGTTGTCAGACTTCCGATTAAATTATTAGTAATTGTTATTGAAGGAGCTGCACCACTTATAACAATTGATTCAAAACAGTGTGAATATGTGTTATTACCAACTGTTGTGATAGAACCAATATTATTATTTGAAATTGTAACAGTTCCTGTACTTAGATGACGTATTCCATGCGAAGTGGAATAATTTGAAGCGTTAATATTAACTGATGGCGCAGATGTGTAACCAGCACCCCCATTTGTAATAGTAAAACCCGTAACCACTCCACCACTTATTGTTGAAGTTGCGGTTGCAGAAGTTGTTGAACCTGAGACTGAAAAAGTGACAATAGGCGCTGTTGTAAAGCCACTGCCCCCACCAACAAGATTAATGGCGGTAACTACACCTCCGCTGATAGTGGTGGTGGCAGAAGCATTGGGCGTCGAGATAATAATGGAACCTGTTCCTGTAGTCGCTCCAATGGTATTACCGGTTACATTTATATTGCCGGAAGCCAAATAAATTCCGTCCCAGGGATTGCTACAAGTGCTTGTGTAATTGATGTTTTGAATAATATTATTTTGCACTGTTACAGGAGTGCCTGCACCTCCACTAATATAAATTCCATAAAAGTAATGTGCAAAGCTTGAGTTTATTGTTAATGGCGACCCGCCACAAAAAGGGGCACTTCCACCAATATAATTCCCGCTTATCAAATGACTTACCGAAGTAGAAATACTAATGACATTATAATTGTTTGAAGCTGCAGGCACTATGGTTGTAGTTTCATAAAAACTATTGCCGGAAATCGTCCAGTCAATAGAGTTAGATGCAATATTTACCCCACGTGCAGAATAATCCTGGCTTAAAAAATCGTAAATAGTATTGTTGCTAATTATATTTCCACTATTCTCACGACCGCTGGAACCCGAAGAAAATATTGCATTACAAGGACGACCGGCGGCATCACTTGTAATGTTGTTGTTGTCAATTATATTATTGTTATTTCCATTTCCACTCGCAGAGGATGAAAATAAAAGCACCCCGCCTCCTGAATTTGTTCCGGAACCTTTGATAGTACAATATTTCACTGTGTTGTTTGCGGCAGAATTTACGAAACGGATAGTGGATGAACCTGTTCCTGTATTCGTATTAGTAATAACCAGGTTTTTCACCCCCGTCTGGTCCACTCTTCCATCAATGGTTACATTAGCAGCTCCATTCAATTGAATCAATGGAATTGCCATATTTCCGGAAATGGTTTTACCAGTAACAGTAGGAAAAATGGTCACTGATGTATAACTTGAGCCCAGGGTTCCACTGGCATTAAGCGCAGCAGTATTTGTTTCAGAGGTACTGCCTGTTATTTGCAGGATAATTGCCCCTTTAATCGCACCAGTATTGATAGCATCAAATGCTGCTTTCAGGGTTGAATAATTTGCACCTGAAGCGCCAACTGTTTTGGTAGTTTGCCCCTGTGCCATACCAATGCTTAGCATCAGCGAAATTGCAAGAGTGAAAAAGATTTTCATATACTTAGTTTTAGGGTTTCGAAAAGTCTGAATAAGTCATGAAAAAATAGCTGTGTTTATTTTCCGATATATTTACATCCGATATTTATCTATTTTGATGTAATCAATGGATAGTAAGTGGGAAATTGGTTTATAGCCAGATTTATTTCTGATTTCCACAGCATATGCAAAGGAATATTGCTCTCAAATGTGATAGAAATAAAATTGAAGAAAATGCATTCAAAGTTAAACTTAAGCATACGTTATTCGTGTAGTTGTTATAGTATAGATGTTGTAGTTTTAAGTACTACAGACTGTAGTTGAAGCATCTACAGGACTAATCAGACAATGTTGAATCACTAATGGTTAAGACAAAAATCCTGATTTAAAGGTTCTATAATCAAACGTTTTATTTGACTGACTTGAAATGTGCCTTGCCGGGTTGGCTTATCTATCTTTAGTTCATTTTCGTTGCCAGTTCATTTTACTGTACTTTTGCCGTAATATCATAATCACGCTATAAACGATTGACAAAAAATGGCAAACAGAATAATGGACCCTATAGGCAAACTGATGGGCCTCCGGTATAAATCACATCCGTGGCATGGTGTGGAAGTGGGAAATAAAGCCCCGCATATTCTCACCTGCTTCATCGAGATGGTTTCTACGGATACAGTTAAATATGAGGTTGATAAAGTAAGCGGATACCTTAAGCTCGATCGTCCGCAAAAATATTCCAATGTAGTGCCTGCCATGTATGGCTTTATCCCTCAAACTTTTAGTGGTAAAAGTACAGCAGATTTTTGCATGGAGAAAACAGGGAAAACAAACATCAAAGGCGATGGTGACCCGATTGATGTTTGTGTCCTCACCGAAAAGGTGATATCTCATGGCGATATACTTGTTCAGGCCATTCCTATCGGCGGTTTTCGGATGATCGACGGGAACGAATCAGATGATAAACTTATTGCTGTTCTGGTGGACGATGCGGTGTACGGCCAATACAAAACAATTTCCGATTGTCCTGAACTCGTTATTGACCGGCTTAAGCATTATTTCCTCACTTATAAAGACCTGCCTGGACATGAGCGCCATGTGGAAATTACCCATGTTTTTGATGTGAAGGAAGCACACGAAATTATCAAACGTTCGCTGGACGATTACCGTCAGAAATTTGAAAACCTCGAGTTTCTGTTATCAGAAGTGTAAAATTCGACATTACCTGAATAAATTGAAGCTCCGGACAGGGGCTTTTTCATCTTTCTTTAGGTTTAATTCCTCCCAGCCTGGCTGCCGTCAGGCTGGTTTGCGGTTTGTTCCCCCCTTTTTCTTAGGAGAATATAGAATACAGGACTCAGAATTTAAAAATCCTTCAGGCTCCTGATACCCCGTTGCTCTGCGGCAAGGTAGTTCATTAGGTTTATTGCAAAAAATGATGTATATTTAACAACTCAATGTGATGGTGGAGGGAACAAATGCAAGCAGAAGAAAAACTCACTGTTGTAATAGGTGCCAGCCCTAATTCCTGGCGTTTTTCGAACATGTGTATTCTCAAACTCCGGAACCAGAATATACCTGTTGTAGCAATTGGTATTAAGCCGGGAATTATTGGGGATGTTCCTATCCTGACTGGTTATCCGGAAATAAAAAACGTACATACAGTTTCTCTGTATATCGGTTCTGATTCTCAGCAGGATTATTATGAATATATCCTGAGCCTGAAACCCCGGAGGATTATTTTCAACCCTGAAACCTACAACCCTGAACTTGATTATCTTGCCAATTCCAGCGACCTGCATACAATTGAAGCATGCACTATGTTTCTTCTTGATTCAGGTTTGTTCTGATCATTGTACTGAAATACACGAAAACACCTCATTTTGCGTTAAAAGGATTATAAGCGTAATAAGCCCAAACCATCGCGTTAATATCGATGTTGATAGATCAGCAATATTTCTGATAGACAATTTAGGTTAAATAACTATTTTAGCGCTTTATTAATACCTGCAATACTCAGGTGCTTTTAACCTTGCTGATTATCCTGATGATAAATTCTAATTCCTTCCGTATTCCTATTCTGGTATGGTTTCTATCCTTCATTAGTATTTTGGGTTTTTCCCAAAAACTTATAGTGGAAACAAGCCTCAGGGATACTATAACCTGCCCCAATACCAGCCTCATAATTCCTGTTAATGTTGCCAACATGATCAGTGTTGACTCTTTTTTGCTGACATTAAACTATAATCCATCAGCATTGACTTATAATACATTTCAACAGGTTAATTCCAATTTGGCAGCAGGAACTTTTCGAATAGCTCCTTCCTCAGGTGTTCTTTTTGTTTCCTGGAAAAAAGGAACAGATTCCGAGAGCATTATAGGTGGCAAAATGGTTGACCTTATATTCAAAACCCGGGTGGGCAACAGTTCCTTAGCATGGGATACAATACAACCGGGCAAGTGTTTTTATTTTAGTAATGGTGTGGCCCTTCCTGCTATTTTCACTAGTAGTTCTATCAACTTATATCCTGCTCTTTCGATGTCCCTGATTGAGAATAATCCGACATGTGCTAATGCTGATACTTGTACTGCAAATTACAGGGCTTTCGTGAGCGGAGGGTCGAAACCATACGCGTATATCTGGAATAATGTTCCACATACAATTATTGAGTATGATTCACTTCAGGGAGAATTGTGCGATGGGTCTAACCGAATCTTGATTACGGATACAAATGGCTGTAAATTGGATTCCATTTTTGATATTAAAGGTTTGCCTGCTACCAGTATTGAAATTATAGTAAGCCCTGAAGATACAGTGTATAAGCAAAACCCGACAATTTATGTTTCATTCAAGAATAAATCGGATGTTTATATCTCAGATTGGTTGTGGAAGTTTGGAGATGGAGATTCTGTTCGCCTTATTGACCCAAATATTCCTTATCCGCACACATACATTGGTATCGAATCCTTTCAGGGTAAGAGTTATCCGTTATCGCTTTGGGTAAAAAATGGATTTGGATGCGATACAACAATTACGTTGGACATTCAAATACAGGAGTCGAAATTATTCATCCCATCTGTCTTTTCCCCGAATGCTTCACAGGAACGAAATAGGACATTCAGAATAGTTAAAGATGACTCCCACGAAGATTTAACCGGTGAATACCTGAGCCTGGAGTTGCAAGTATTCAATCGTTACGGGAAGCGTGTTTATAAGAATAGTAATTATCAAAGCGACTGGGATGGGGGAGGGCTTTCAGATGGTGTTTATTACTATGTGCTAAACGCCCATGGATTCTTCCGTGTTGATAAATTCAAAGGCTCAGTCACAATTTTGGGAGGCGGACGGTAATCAGTAACGGAACTAAGATCACGCTTTAAAATCCATCTTCTGAACATCGAGATTTTCGATTGCCAAAAGTTCATTTTCTAATTTCAGCCATTCATCTCTGTCGCCGATAAGTTCGAGCAGGATGAGACCGCCTTCAATGCTATATTCGTCTATTACTTCGTGCAAACCAAGCCTTGTACGTATGGAGCACCCATATTTGCTTAAAATCTGCTGTATTGCTAAGGCATTATTCACCCGGTTATTGATATAGATACCTAAAACCCTGATTTCTTTCATTGGAGTGTGTTTTAAAATAGGATTGTATAAATCAATATGTAAACGACAATTGTTTTACCTGCAAGCCGCCGATTTCTTCAAGTTCATTTTCAAGGATATCCCATTCTGCAGGTACTCCAGTTAAATGCAGAAGCATTATGCCGGTCCGGCTGCATTTATCTTCAGATACTTCGTGGAACCCGAGCCTTGAGCGGATAATCTTTGCGTGCCGGCTTAGAACTGCCTGGGTGCGTCCTGCTTCCTTAATACGGTCGCTGATCAACAAGCCAAGGATACGTGTTTCTGTCATATTGCTGCTTTTTTGATGATTAACTTGTAGACTGGTATAAATAGAAGATCAGAAATAGAGATCATGTTCACCCGCTTTGATAAGCTCAATTCTACGGCGTACTTCAGTTGTGTCAACTTTTTCTTTTCCGGCTTCCAGTTGTTTAAGGTTCTTCTCTATCACCTGCCATCCTTTTATTTTTGTATCTTCAGGGGCATAATCCATCAGGTATTCAGAAAGCGTAAGCAAGGCATTGGGTGAGCAATAGCGTTTAATAAATCCTGGTACCGAGAATTCCATAAAATGTTCTCCGGTACGTCCTAATCTATAACAAGCTGTGCAGAAAGAAGGAAGATAATCATTATCCAGCAATTCATCAATAATTTCGTTCAGCGAACGCGAATCGTTAATATGGAATTGTTCGCGGTTGAGGTTTTGCTCTTCATTCAGATTATCAGAATAGCTTCCAAGTTCAAGCTTTGTGCCTCCATCAATCTGCGAAACGCCGAATCTCATTACCGCCTTGCGTACTTCTGGTGTTTCCCGGGCTGTAAGTATCATGCCGGTATAAGGAACAGCCAGCCGTAAAATTGCAACCAGCCGCACAAATTCATCGTCCGAAACATTGTAGCTGTGGCCCAGATCAAGCGATGATGCATTCTGGATGCGCGGAAATGAGATTGTGTGAGGGCCAACATTGTAGCATGCTTCAAGATGATTGGTGTGGCGCACCAGCCCCATTACCTCAAAACGCCAGTCGTACAATCCAAATAAAGCTCCTATCCCAACGTCGTCAATTCCGGCTTCCTGGGCTCTGTCAAGCGCTGTAAGCCGGTATTCGTAATTTCGTTTTACACCTCCCAGGTGGTATTCCTTATATGCTTCAGGATGGTACGTTTCCTGGAAAATCTGGTATGTGCCGATCCCGGATTCTTTAATCACTCGGAAACCGTCGATATCCAAGGGTGCAGCATTGATGTTGACCCGTCGGATCTCGCCATTTCCTTTTTTTACACCATAAACCACCTTCACAGTATGGGCAATAAACTCTGGTGAGTATTCCGGATGCTCACCATAGACAAGAATCAGACGTTTTTGGCCGTTATCTTCAAGGGCTTCCACTTCGTGGATGAGTTCTTCATCCATGAGAGTCTTTCTTACAGCATCCTTATTTGAAGCCCTGAATCCGCAGTATTTGCAATTATTGGTACAGCGATTACCAACATAAAGTGGGGCAAAGAGCACGATACGATTGCCATAGACTTTTGTTTTCAGATCGCGGGCACCTTGCTTAATTTCTTCAATTAATTCAGGATCGGTTGCGCTGATAAGCATCGCAGTTTCCCTGAGCGTGAGCCGTTTTTTGTTGAGCGATCTGGCGATTACTTCACGCACTTGCTCTTTTGTTGCCTGCGTTGTATTTAATAAGCCCCATATCTCATCCGGATCAATGAATGGTTTCATCCGTTGATCTTTTATAGTACATATTTCGGGGGTGAAAATCATAACTTTAAAGTATTAGCAATATTTATAGAAGCAGCAATATCAGTACAAAATTAATGTATTTTGATTGGTGGCAGGTATAATTTTCACCTGAAAATAGTTTCATTTTTTCAAATGGAAATTGATAGATTATCATAAGCCAGGCGGATATTAGCCGGTAATTTACGCTCAACTTCTTCATGCAATCCCAGGAAATGGCTTATATGCGTAAGATATGCCCTTTCGGGGTTAATCCTGTTGATCACTTCCACAGCTTCAGCAAGTGAAAAGTGGGAAACATGCTTGGAATTCCTTAGGGCATTGAGAACAACAACTTTAGAGCCTTTCACTTTTTCGAGTTCAGCATCGGAAATGAAGCTGGCATCTGTAATATACGTAAAATCGAAAATACGGTATCCCAGTACCATCAGCTTATCGTGCATTACGTGGATTGGGATGAATGGAATGCCGTTTACTTCAAAAGGCTTATCTTCAACAACATGGATAGTAAGTTGCGGGGCGCCGAAATATCTCGATTCGGAAAATATATATGGAAATTCAGTGCGGATATTGTGCATAACACCTTCCGAACCGTATATGTCAATCGTTTTATTCAGGATATAGTTAAAGGCACGGATATCATCAAGCCCAGCAACATGGTCGCGGTGTTCATGTGTAAATACCACCGAGTCGAGATTGTCAACGTTGTTTTTAAGCATTTGAAACCTGAAATCTGGTCCGCAATCAATAACTATAGCTACATCTCCAACTTTGATCAGAGCCGAAGTGCGGAAGCGTTTGTCGCGGGCATCCGGCGATTTGCAAACCGGGCAGTTGCAGGCGATAACTGGAACCCCGATTGATGTACCTGTGCCAAGGAAGGTTACTTCGAGCGGCTTCTTTACTGGTTTTACCATAATCGGTGGAGGTAATTAGTTAATTAATAGATGAGTTCTTCTACTTCGGCTCTGTCGTTTTCAAGCTGCTTTTTCAATTCTTCATCAGAGGAAAATGCTATTTCATCACGGATTCGTTTGGCAAAGGAAATTGTTCCCGTTTTTCCTCCAAGCCCTTCGGGGCATTCGAATATATATACTTCAATAATGATTTCCTGAATACAGCGCCTGTTATCGTAAAAACTGTTTTTGATATTCAGGATACCTTTATACCACTGATTATCCACGCTGATGTGAACCGCATAAACGCCATCAGGAGGTACCAGTTTACATTCTTCTTCCACGTTGATAAATACAGTAGGAAATGCAATATTTTCGCAAACATCACTTCCTTTCCTGAACATACCGGAAATGATATAATGGTGATCCAGGTATGCATTTGCCCGTTGTATTTTTCCTTCCTGAAGTGCCTTTCGGATAAGCGTGCTGCTTACCGTTTCGTTATGGATATCCTGTTCCGGGATTTCTTCCACATCAAAATTGTAGAATTTTCCAAGTTCATACAAGTAGTCAAAATTACCTTCGCGGTTATGCCCGAAATGATGGTTAAATCCTATAACGATCTTGCTTGCATGAAGTTTCCCGACAAGTATATTCCGGATGAAATCAATTGAGGATATTTGTGAAAACGCCAGGGTAAAAGGAATGATTACCAGGTTTTTCAAGCCGGTCTTTCGCAGGAGTTCAATTTTTTCCTGTTGTGAATTGATCAGGAAAAGATCTTTGCCGGCAGTATCCGGAAACAGGACTTTGCGAGGATGTGGATTAAATGTAATTAATACTGATTCTCCGTTGATTTCCCGGGCAAGTTTATTTATTCGTTGAATAATCATTTTATGCCCGATATGCACTCCATCAAACGAACCGGTAGTAACAACAGGATTCGGGATGGTGCCAATCTGGCTCAGATCGTAGAAAACATTCATTTGTAGCAATACGTAAACGTGATGCCTATTTCGTTTTAACGAAATAAGCGACTTTCTCCAGCGATGTAATCATGTCATATTCCTGGAGGTAAACCTGTGACGGGACGTTGAGAGGACGAGGTGTGAAGTTGAGAATACCTTTTATTCCTGCTACAACCAAGGCTTCAGCAATTCGTTCTGCTTCAGAGCCTGGAACCGTTATAATGGCGATTGTAATACCTTCTTTTTTTATTATTTCAGCAAGCCTGTCGTAATGGTAGCACCAAACACCTGCATAAACCCGGTCCGTCTTTTCGGGATTAATATCAAATGCGGCTACTATCGATAGTTTTGTACGTTTGCCACTCAAATATCCAATGATTGATCTGCCAAGGTTTCCAATTCCCATTACGGCAACTTTCTGGCCATCTTTTGTGTCGATTATCTTGCCGATAAGGTCAGTAAGTTCTTTTACATCATATCCCTGGCGCAGAGTGCCGGAATATCCTATGAGCATAATATCCCTGCGAACCTGCACTGATGTGATGTGAATAAGGGCAGCAATTTCGTGAGAAAAGATATGATGCTTTCCACCGGCAAGGCTCAATAGCAGAGCCCTGCGATATTGACTAAGCCGTTCTACGGTGTTTTCAGGGAGTTTCTTCATGTGATTTGTGTCTGATTTTTGTTTAGTTAGCTTTTTATATTTCGGGAAAAGGAAGAGTGATGGAGAAGGTGGTCCCTTTATCAGGAACGCTCTGTACATCAATACTTCCCTTGTACATTTCCACTATTTTTTTAACGATGGACAAACCAAGTCCGCTACCAGTGATATTGCGCGTTTTAGTGTTTTTAATACGCACAAAGTCGTCGAAGATTTTATTTTTCTCTTCGGAGCTTAAACCAATACCAGTATCACTAACAGAGAGTTTTACTGCTGATGGTAGTTTTTCGATGAACACATCAACTCGGCCACCCGTTCTGTTGTATTTTACGGCATTGGAAATAAGGTTATTAAAAATAATTTCGATCTCTCCGGGATCTGCCTGAGTCGTTATTTCCTCACGGGCGTTCAGATAGATATCAACATCTTTCTGAATGGCATATGGTCGCAAAGTATCTACTGAAATCTGTGCAATTTTGCGAAGTTCAACCACGGCGAATTTCTGGGTGGGCTTGCCAGATTCTATCTTTGTGAAATCAAGAAGGTCAAGGATAAGCTGGCGCATTCCCCTGATACGTTCAAGTGATCGGTCCAACATCTCGTCATAAGCTTCTACTTGCTCTCCGAACTGTCTTTCTTTGATAATTTTAATATATCCGTCTATAGCATTTAAAGGGGCCTTAAGTTCGTGAGATAGCACTGATAAAAACTGAAAACGAATGGCTTTGCCGGCAGTATTTAATTTTTGGGTCATCCGTTTCAGGAACAGTTGCTTTGTAATGTTTTCTATAGATGAGCGCAACTCCTGTGGAGTAAATGGTTTTGGAATAAAATCATAAGCACCATCGCGGGTGGCTTTCACCGCAAGTTCGAGTGAAGCATACGAAGTAATCATTACAACAACGATATCATACTGTTTCTGTTTTACATATTCCAGAACTTCAACCCCTTGTATTCCAGGCAGTTTGTTATCTAATAAAATGATGTCGGGCTGCTGCTCATCAATAATTTCAATGCCTTGTTCTCCTGTAGCTGCTTCAAGGATTTCATACTCAACATGTTCATCCATGAAAGGATAATCTACATGAAAATTTTGCAGGATTCTTTTTGTGCCAGCCCGTATCCCGTCTTCGTCGTCAACAATTAATATTTTATATATGGCCATAATCAGAGTTTCAGCAATTTTTTTATCTCACGTTGCAGTTGGTCGGCGCGTATTCCTTTGTCCAGGAATAAATCGGCTTTTATCCATCGGCTATCATCACCGCGTACATCAAATGACATTCCGGTTTCGGCTGTAACCGCTGTAGCTATAATGATCGGGACGTCAGGGTATTTCTTTTTAATCTTGTAACTGAGTATAAAACCACTGTCGTCCGATTCCATCATCAGGTCCAGAATGGCAAGGTCGGGTTTTATTGTTTCGATAACTTTTTCAGCTTCGGCCTGGCTTTCGGCGGTGATGGTATTAAACCCGAATTGCTGAACTTTAAGTTGCATCTGGAACAGGTAATCAATGTCATCGTCAACAATTAATACTGTCTTTTTCATATTCTGATAATGCTTTTAATTTCTTTTCAATTTTATGCTGTTTCTGGTTTTCGCCTTGGTAAAGTGATCCGGAAGGTAGTGCCGGTATGCCCTGTTTTACCATCGGCATTAGAATCTACAGTTATATCACCTTTATGCATTTTAACAATCCCATAGATGATAGGTAGCCCTAATCCCGTTCCTTTCCCTAAGCCTTTGGTTGTAAAAAATGGTGTAAATAACTTATCCATATTCTCTTTCGATATTCCTGTTCCTTCGTCAGCAATCTGGAAATGGATGTTGTCGCGAGTATCAGATACCTGAATGCGGATTATTCCACCTACAGGCATTGCTTCTACTGCATTTTTGATAAGATTCGTAAGCACCTGAGCCATCTGGTCGTAATCCAGCCATGTCATGGGATCCCTTACCAAAGAGTTAAGCGCAATCTTGACATTGGCAGGTGTAATAACCGAGCTGATGCTTCTTTCGGTAAGATGGTTAATATCAATTTCAGTAATATTTACCTGGTTCTTACGTGCGAAATTAAGAAGGCCACCTACAATTTTTTTACAGCGATCGGCCTGCTCAACAATAAGCTCAAGATCCTTTTGCATGGGGTTGTCCGGCGTTAGTTCTTCTTTCAGGATATTGCTGTACATCGTAATTACTCCAAGCGGATTATTAAGTTCGTGTGCGATCCCGGCTGAGAGTTGGCCCATACCAGCAAGTTTTTCCGATTGCCTGAGGGCTTCCTGTGCAGATGCCAGTTTGTCGTTGGAAATATTTAGTTTTTTAATGTATTTATGTAGTTTTTCAATTGCATACGGCAGGCACATTTCATTTTCGGCCAGGCCATTAATCACAGCAATTGCATGGTCGTCGCATGAGTCGTAACCGCAGGCTCCGCAATCGAGATAGTCTTTTGGTGACAATTTACCCATACTTTCCAATACCTCAATAATCTTTTCTTCGGGAGGGCGTATACTGCGTAAATCGTTAGGTTGAAAGGACTGGCTGAGATCAACGGAGCTAAAAGTCTGCATTTCTGTTTCCCATTGATCAGGGTCGAAGGAAGCCATCTTCTGATTTGCGAATTTCACGATCATTGCCCGCTTGGCATACCTTTTACTACTCGAAGCAAAGAAAGGATAAGGCGACATTCCAGGACCCAGGATGCATCCTTCGCAACAAAGTAGTTCCAGGTGAGGGCCCTGGATAAGCCCGCTTTCAAATTCGCGGATCGCATCCTGGAATTTAGCGCGTCCTTCAGCAACAATTACATTGCCTTCAAAAACGTCTTCTTTAATATCCATCGCATACAGCAGACCACGACTGACAGGGAAAATGACACCTTTTCCACTTCGGGGAGAATCAAAATCACAGGGTTCAGCCATCGATGGCACTATTTGTGATTGCTCAAACATTTCCCGAAGTTCCCTGAAAGTAAGTGCCTGATCTATTTCGTCGCTTTCTGCTTTTTTAGCAATACAGGGCCCGATAAATACAATCTTGACATCTTTGCCGTACTTCTGACGCACAACCCGCGACATGGCAACCATGGGTGATACAATAGTTGCAAGTCTTGTGACCAAATCAGGGAAATAGCGCTCTATATAGGAAACTATTGCCGGGCAATCAGATGAAATTGAGGGTATTGATGTATCATCATTGTAAAGGGCTTTGTATTGTTTTGCTACCAGATCAGCGCCAAATGCCACTTCGGTGACATAAGCAAACCCCATGACTTTCAGCATCCCGACAAGAAGTTTGTAATCGAAAATATCTGAAAATTCTGCTGCAAAACTTGGTGCTATCATAGCAACAACAGGCTTATCTGAGGCAAGCAATTCGCGAACCTGATTAATCTCTTTGCGGAAAACTTTCGCGTATTGGCTGCACACTTTTATACAGTTGCCACATGCAATACAACGTTCATTTATCACTTCGGCCTGGCCTCCTGTAATCCTTATTGCTTTGGCCGGGCATTCGCGAACACAGGTATAGCAAACCCTGCATCGTTCTTTTATTGTATAAACGAGTTGATCTTTTTTATTCAGAGGGGAATCATTTTCTGTACTCATTTTCAAAGACATTTTAAAGCAAAACCTCACGTTTAGAATAGGAGGTATGCAGTAATTCCATAGCCCGTCCGCTCATGGGTTCATCAAGGAATTGCTTATAAAGCTCAAGAATGGCAGGGTTTTTATGTGCCATTTTTATCGATTCTTTTTCATCTATATCTTTAACTGTTTTTGTCCTGACTTTAACTGCCTGATTATCTTTTGGGATTGGCTGGCCTCCTCCGTTAACACATCCGCCCTGACATGCCATTACTTCAATAAAATGGAGGTCAGTACGCCCGGCGGCAATCTCGTTCAGAAGTTCACCTGCTGCACCAATGCCATTAACAACAGCAATTCCAAGAGTCAGATCGCCAATTTTAATCTTTGCTTCTTTCCTCCATTTGCTGCCTTTAACATCAGCAAGTTTAAAGTGTTGCATCTCTTTCCCAAGCCAACGGAAATAGAATGTTCGCATAATTGCTTCCATCGCACCACCGCTGATTGCAAAAAGTTTACCTGACGAACTCCTTGCCTGGAAAGGCATGTCGGCATGTTCAGGATCGGAGTGGTTGATATCAATGCCATTGAGCCTGATGAGACGAGCCAGTTCGCGCGTAGTGAGAACAGCATCAACATCTGTAATGCCTTTGTTTGTCATCTGTTCACGCTGCCCTTCAAATTTTTTCGCTATGCAAGGCATTGCCGATACAGAATAAATTTGTTGAGTATCTACTTTGTTATTAATAGCATAATAGTTCCTTATCAAAGAACCAAGCATCTGTTGTGGTGACTTACAGGTGGAGAGGTTGGGTATAAATTCAGGCCTGAATTGCTCAATATACTTGATCCATCCAGGGCAACAGCTAGTGAACATTGGCAATATGCCTTTGTTTCTGATGCGATCAACCAATTCTGCTGATTCTTCCATCACAACTACATCAGCGGCAAAGGAACTGTCGAAAACCATGTTGAAGCCAAGTTTCCGCAATGCTGCATTTATAATTCCATTGATGTCTTTACCGGTTTTTATCCCGAATTCTTCAGCAAGAGTCACTGACATTGTAGGCGATGTCTGAATCACAACATGAAGGTTTGGATTGTGAAGTGCATCCTGTATCTCAGCAAAATGACGTTTTTCGGTTAGCGCCCCGGTAGGGCAAATCATTATGCATTGGCCACAGTTGATGCAACTGGAAAGATTTAACCCCTTGTTAAATGCCGGGCCTACGAGCATTTTATTTCCTTTGCCGATAAAATCGAGAGCTGTTACATTCTGAATTTCCTCACATACCCTGATGCAACGGCCACAAAGGATGCATTTGGCCGGATCCCGGATAATACTTGCGCTGGACGGGTCTGTCTTATATTTATTCTTCTTCCCTGGAAATCTGCGCTCACGGACATCAAGTTCTTCAGCAAATTTTTGAAGCTCGCAGTTACCATTCCTTTCACAATAAAGGCAATCGTCAGGATGATTACTTAACAGGAGTTCTACAATTGTTTTTCTTGCTGTTACCACTCTTGGGGAATGTGTGCGGATTTTCATCCACTCTTCAACAGGGTAGGAGCAGGCCGGAATCAGGTTGGTTTTACCTTCCACTTCAACCACACACATCCGGCATGAGCCGGTTGGGTAAAGGTCATCCATATGGCATAATGTAGGCACGGTTATACCATTACGTGTAAGTGTCTCCAGAATGGTTTCTCCTTTACGTGCTTTGATCGGCTTATTATTTACTTCAATTTCGAAGTCCATCAGTGGATTATTTATGCGTTTGTTCCAGGTTACTTAACAAAAACTGCCACAAATTTGCAGACATCAAAACAAATTCCGCAGCCAGAACACTTATCTTCAATAATAAAGTATGACGACCGGGGCTGTCCTATAATTGCATTTTCAGGGCATTTCTTGGCACAAATAGTGCATCCTGTACATTTTTCCGTATCGATATAAAAAATCCTAAGTTCCCTGCAAATACCCGCCTGGCATTTCCTGTCAAAAATATGTTCTTCAAACTCGTCCCTGAAATATTTCATGGCGCTCAATACAGGGTTTGCTGAGGTTTGTCCAAGTCCACAAAGAGAAGTGTCGCGGATTACTGTTCCTAACGTTTCGAGTTGCATAACTCCTTTAAAGCGTTCCAGGGTTTCGTGTCCAGCCTCGTTAATTGGTCGTTTGGTAATGTTTTCAAGAATTTCGTGTATTCGGCGTGTGCCTTCACGGCAGGGAATACATTTCCCGCAACTTTCCTTTTGCAGAAAGTCCATAAAGAATTTAGAAATATCAACCATGCAGGTGTCTTCATCCATTACCACCATTCCACCTGAACCCATTATTGCCCCCGATTCCCATAACGATTCATAATCTATAGGAATATCAAGCATGTTTTCGGGTAGGCAACTGCCAGAGGGCCCGCCAATTTGAACGGCCTTAAAAGCTTTTCCTTCCTTAACCCCACCGGCAACTTTGTAGATGATATCTCGGATAGTAGTTCCCATGGGTACTTCAATAAGCCCGGTAATGGCGGCTTTTCCCGAAATGGCAAATACTTTTGTTCCTTTGCTTTTTGCGGTGCCGATTGAGCTGAACACTTTAGGTCCATTTTGAATGATAAAAGGAATATTGGCAAGGGTTTCTACATTGTTAATCACAGTTGGTTTTCCGAATAAACCTCTTAATGCCGGAAAAGGAGGCTTTGGTTTTGGCATACCCCTTTTTCCTTCTATACTGTTGATAAGGGCGGTTTCTTCACCGCATACAAATGCTCCTGCACCTTGGGTTATCAAAATGCTTAGATTGACTCCGCTATTGAAGATGTTTTGTCCAAGTAAACCGAAATCACGGGCCATTTCAACGGCGGCACGTATACGCTTGATAGCAAGCTGATATTCAGCCCGTATGTAAATATAGGCTTTTGTGGCACCGGTAGCATAAGCTGCAATGGCAATTCCCTCGATAAGGAGATGGGGATCACCTTCAATTACAGCACGGTCCATAAATGCGCCCGGATCACTCTCGTCGGCATTGCAAATGAGAAATTTTTGATCGCTTTCAGCTATTTGGGCAATTTTCCATTTTGTTCCCGTAGAAAAGCCTCCGCCTCCGCGGCCACGCAAGCCGCTTTTTTCAACTATTTCGCAAATATTAGCGGAAGTATAATTACGTATGCATTTTAAAAAGGCAAAATAACCGCCTCTGGCAATATAATCATGAAGTGACGAAGGATCGATGCGCCCGCAATTTTTTAATACAAGTCTTTGTTGTAGCTTAAAGAATGAAGAATCTTCCAAAATAGGAATCCCTGGCCACTCGTGGTGAAGTGGATTGTGGAATTGTCCCAGTACGTTATTAGGTGGTAAGCCACCATTGAATACATCATCAAGTATTGCTTCTACTTTATCGCTGGTAACGTGATGGAATGAAATACGTGCTTTCCCTGGTAACTGAACATCAAGTAATGGCTCAGAGGAACAAAGTCCGATACATCCAACTTCTATAACTTCTGCTTCCAACTGTTTTTCGGTAATGTATTCCCGCACTGCTTTAAGTGTAAAGCCGGCTCCTGCTACTAATCCACATGTACCTGTGCCAATGTATATAGCAGGTATTATAATACGATCATGTCTGATCATGCTGAGCTTTTCTTCCGCCTCACGTATATGCTCCATGTTCCGGGCCAGCAAGACTTCGTCTCTTAAGAAATCATTTATCACCATGTAATATCTAATTTTAAATCAGCTGACATTTCGCTTGCATTGCTCTATAATCCTCGCAATATCCAGTATGGTGACAGCGGGATAAAATTCACTGTTAACTGAAATGACTGGCCCCAGAGCACATGCTCCCATACAACGCACAATATCAAGGCTGAAAAGTCCGTCACGGGAAGTCTGGCCGGATTTAATCTTAAGTTGCTTTTCCATTTCAGCTAAAACCGTAGCAGATCCCATAATATGGCAGGCAGTTCCTCTGCAAACTTTCAAATGAAACCTGCCACAGGGTTCGAAGCGGAATTGATCGTAAAAGGTTGCTACACCGTATATTTTGCTTGTAGCTAAATGAAGGCTTTCGCCAACTTTAATAATGGCTTCTTCTGACAAGTATCCTATTTCGTCCTGTATTTCCTGAAGAAGTGGAAGAAGAGCATCGCGCTGAATATTCAGGTGCCTTTCAATAATGGCTTCAATTGTGATATTCATCCAATAAAAATATTTATTCTATTGTGAATGAAAAGTTAAATAAATTCGCACTACAAATATAAATAATCCAATGATACAGCGGTGAATTATTTGTTAAAAAAATAACAGTGTTAGTCCGCTAACAATTATTCGGTTTGCTAAAAAATTGTATTTTTGTTTCTGTGTATTGAAGACTAATTCATTACTAACTATTGATGGAAGATAAAAGGGAAGTTGTAATTTGCCTGGGAAGTTCATGTTTTGCACGTGGCAATCGGACAACAGTGACACTGATAAATGATTATCTGAAGACCCGGAACCTTGTAGGCTCAGTTAATTTTCATGGTGGTCACTGTTTTGGAAGATGTGCAAAAGGTCCTGTGCTCAAAATTGATGATGAATTTAATGAAAAACTTGCAATGGAATCTGTCAATTCGTTGTTAGATAAATATTTTAAGGAAATCGTCTGAATGTGTGTTCGTTAACCTGATAAAATTAATTGATTATGAACCTGCCACTAATCAGCATAGATATCGGGAAATGCAAAACTTGCTATGCTTGTGTCAGGGTATGTCCTGTTAAAGCAATAATAGTAGAACCAAACCAGGAATACCCTTCTGTTGCTAATGAACGGTGCATAGGATGCGGCAGTTGTTTTCAGACCTGTTCTCCTAACGCAATTTCCTACAGAAGTTCTAAGCTTGAAACGCTTGAATTTATTGCAAGTGATTGTAAGGTAGCTGCCATTGTTGATCCAAGCATTTCCGGTGAGTTTGATGATATCACTGATTACAGGAAGTTCGTTAAAATGATTCAGGCGCTGGGGTTCGATTATGTAACTGAAACTTCGTTTGGTGTTGATCTCGTTGGGAAACAATATGCTGAACTATTCTCCAACTTCCTCGGTAAATTCTACATTACTTCGTGCTGCCCTCCTATCGTTTCTCTGATTGAAAAGTACCATCCCGGCCTGATAGATAATCTAGCACCTGTTGTAAATCCTATGATAGCAACTGCCAAGGCTATCCATAAAGTTCATGGTGATGATGTAAAGGTTGTATTCATTGGTCCCTGTATCGGAGCAAAAGAAGAAATCAAACGATTTGATGCCGATGGCAAGGTAGATGCTGTTTTAACATTTGCTGAACTTCGTGAGATGTTTGAACAAGCCGGTATCAAGGAAAATTCGCTTGAATATTCGGAATTTGATGACCCTATAGGGTTCAGAGGTTCCATTTATCCTGTTAGCAATGGTATTATACAAGCTTCCAATATGGATGAAACAATCCTTGAAGGTAAAGTAATAACAACCGAAGGTAAAAGCAGCATTCTGGAAGCAGTTAAGGAGTTTGAAGAGAGTATTGATTTTATACGCAAGCATTTCAATCTCTTCTATTGTGAAGGATGCCTCATGGGGCCAGGTACTACTATCGGGGGAAAGAAGTTTATCAGGAAAACTCTGGTAATTGACTATTCCAATAAGCGGTTGAAGAGTTTCGACCACGTTCGCTGGCAGGAACAAATAGCATCTTTTTCAGGGCTTGATCTGAAACGAGGATTTCTTAATGACGACCAACGGCTTCCATCTCCATCAGAGGAGCGTGTTAATGAAGTGCTGAAAATTATAGGTAAGAGCGAAGGTAAATCTGATACGGGCTGCGGATCTTGCGGATATGAATCATGTAAACACTTTGCTGAAGCCGTTGCCAAGGGGCTGGCAAAACCGGATATGTGTATAACCTATTCACTTAAGAGCAAACAGGATTATATAAAGACATTGCGGGTTACGAACGAAAAACTGGCTAAAACGCAGCATGCCCTTCAGGACTCAGAGAAAATTGCAAGGCGGGAGCAGATTGCTGCCCAGGATGCCCTGGAAACTAATGTAAATATGCTCAAAAAATTACCGATGGCCATTGTTGTGGTAGATGAAAATTTAAAGATTGTTCGTTCAAACGATAGTTTTGTGAGTATTCTGGGAGAAGAAGCTGCTGAAATCAACGATATAATTCCAGGACTTATTGGTGCCGATCTGAAGACTCTTCTCCCTTTTCAATTTTATAAATTGTTCTCATATGTTCTTACCAGTAATGAGGATGTGCTTGGTCGTGATGTACACTATGGAGACCGTCTTCTTAATGTATCTGTATTTCCTGTGAAGAAAGATAAGTTTGTTGGCGGGGTAATCCGCGACATGTATCTGCCTGAGGTTCGCAAGGAAGAAGTTATCACCCGCGTGAGTGATGTTATTGAGCAGAACCTTGAACTGGTGCAGAAAATAGCTTTTCTTCTTGGGGAAGGTGCCGCTACAACTGAAAAAATGCTTAACTCCATTATTGAGTCACACAAAGCTTCTGGCAAATAGTAGAAAAAAACCGGCTTCGAGCCTCTAATCAGCGCATAAAGGAATGGAAAACCAGTTCTATGTTGAGGTAAATGTTTCGAAAAAAAACTATGAGGGCGAACGTATTTGTGGGGATACTTTCCTTTCACGGCGCATTAATGAAGAGAACAGGATTATTGCAGTTCTCTCCGACGGAATGGGGCACGGAGTAAAAGCCACCATGCTTTCCACTCTTACAGCTACAATGGCGCTCAATTTTACTGAAGAACATAAAGAAGTTAACCGGATAGCCGAGATTATTATGAATACCCTGCCGGTTTGCAGCGAGAGGCAGATGAGTTATTCAACTTTCACTATTGTAGATATAGAAATTGACGGGGAAACACGTATCCTGGAATATGATAATCCTCAGACCCTTATTTTCAGAGGGAATAGGCCATTTGATCCGGGTTGGCATTGTATCATTCTCGATTCTGAAAAGAACGCTGGTAAAGAGTTAAGGAGCTGCTCCTTCAAGCCTGAAAAAGAAGACAGGATTATCTTTTGCTCGGATGGAATTACCCAATCGGGATTAGGGTCTCCCAAGTATTTATTCGGCTGGGGAACTGACAACCTTGAAGCCTATACACAGGAACTGATCTCAAATGATCTTACAATATCTGCTATGCAACTGGCAGCTAAGGTGGTAAACCTTGCGCATATTAACGACGCCTACCATGCTAAAGATGATAGCAGTTGCGCTGTTGTCTATTTTCGTGAGCCACGCAAACTCTTGATTTGTACAGGTCCTCCTTACGAGGAAATTAACGATACTGTGTTAGCTGATGCTGTGCGAAGTTTTGAAGGGAAGAAAATTATCTGCGGCGCAACAACTGGTGATATCATTGCCCGCGAACTTGGAGCAAAGATTGTTGATAGTTTTGAATTTGAGGACCCCGACCTGCCTCCTGTTTCCTACATGGAAGGTATTGACCTGATTACAGAAGGAATCCTTACTTTAGGCAAAGTGACAGAAATACTTAAATCCTATTCAGGGAATTATAAACCAGGAAAAGGGCCAGCTGATCAGATTGTAAGGTTATTGTTGGAGAGCGACGAGATTCACCTGATAATTGGTACTCGTATTAATATTGCCCACCAGGATCCAAGTCTTCCGGTTGAATTGGAAATCAGGCGTACAGTAGTAAAGCGCATTGCACACCTGCTGGAGGGAAAATTCCTGAAAGAAGTTAAAGTGAGATTTATTTGATTTTAGAGGGTAATTTGCATGTTGTTATCATTTTAATTCCATAAATAGATCGGATGAAATTAATCAGGAAAATAATTTTTAATTAATGATAGTCTTAAATAGTGCAAGTATTATGAAAATGAAGTTTGTTATTCTGGGTATTATTCTCTGTTCAAATTCACTCGTTTCTCTGGCTCAGGAGACCAGACAAAAGTTTTATGGCATTGATGCGGGTATGACTTTAATAGCAGCACCAATGTCCGGCATGGATTATGTGAGAAGAGACGTGCCTGATTATTTAACAGGTAATGATGCCAATAGTATTACCAGTCTGATGTATAAAAGTTCTGTTGGAATAGGATCAGAATATTTTTCATTGAATAGTAAATTTGGATTCTCAGGCGGAGTGCGTTATACACGAAATATTAGTTCCATAGGGAAAAATGATTACTGGTCAAATAGCACTAGTTATTTTTATTTGCTCTATCGTCAGGAAGGGATTAATACAGAATATCTAAAAGTAAAAGAGATTTCGCAAATATCAGACTATATTGGAATTCCTATAGAAATCCGATATTTTCCTTTTGATCCACAATTGTTTCGTGTCTATTTTAAATTAGGAGCAGAAATAAGTTATTGTGTTCATTATAAAACGGATGTTGTGTTTTATGACAAAGCTATGGATCCTTTTCAAAAAGGGGTGTCGTCATTAGCAGGAAAACCCGAATCATTCAGTTCATCAGCTTATGGTGCTGCCGGTTTTAGGTTTGGAAAGGAATCTAAACCTTCAGTTAGTTTTGAAATATGTTTGCCATCTGTATTTTTAACATCTGAATCATCAGGTTTGGTAAACCCAATATTTGGTTTCGGTTTTCAATTAAATTTCCAGTTACCATATTAATAAAGAGAGATATGAAAAAACAGATTGTGATTTACAGTACGATTGTATTATTTCTGGCGGGATGTGCAAAGGAAAATGAACTTAAGAAATCGGTTATGATTTATGATACTGAATATACCGATTTGCCAGCATATTCTGAGTGGGGCTATAATACTTTTGGAGCTTATTACGATAGGGAAGTGTTTATTTCGAATGATATAACAGTGCCGGCAAAAGTTATTGTGTCAAATAATAAGATGTCATTTGTTTTAAATGGTCAAAAAGGAGCTGCTTATTATTATGACTTCAAAGAAATGGCTTTGACTTTTACAATAACAGGTTTTTTACCAGAAGATTATACAAATCTGATTGTTTTTAATGACACAATTCTTGATCTTACAAATCCGGCATATCAGGTGAAAGTGACTCTGGATACAATAGAATATACTGCTAATATTCTTAGCGGGGAACTTACTTTTAAAAGAGCCCAGAATCTATTTGTTGACAAGAGACAAATTGAGGTAATTCTTTCGGGATATTTTGATTTTAAGGCTAAAATTAATGAAGAGCCGGTAACAATTTCAAACGGCAGATTTGATGTAGGTATAAGTCCGGATAATTTCTATTTTTATTAGAAGTTGGTTTTTACTTAACTCATTACCAAATGATTGAAAAGCAATAAAGCAATTATAGGATGGGAAATATAAGTTACTTTAGTTTGCCGGTATTTCAGATACAATAACAATAATACTTGATACGGCAAGTCAATTCAGGAAAGAAACTTTATTGTCCAAAAACATACTGAACAATATTTGCGCCCATTTGCAGTGCTTTCTGGCGCGTTTCCTGTGAGTCGTGATGTACTTCGGGATCCTCCCATCCATCACCCAGGTCGCACTCGTAGGTATAGAAACAAATCAGGCGTCCTTCCCACAACAAGCCAAATCCCTGTGGTGGTTTGCCATCGTGCTCATGAATTTTAGGCAGGCCACTCCTGAAATCGAAATGTTGATGATAAATAGGATAATCAAAGGGTAGTTCCACAAAATCGAGTTCTGGAAATACGCGCTTCATTTGCGGGCGGATGAACTTATCAAGCCCATAATTGTCGTCGATATGCAAAAAGCCACCGGAAAGCAGGTAATTCCTCATGTTACTTATTTCCTGGTCAGAAAATACAACGTTGCCATGGCCGGTCATATGCACAAAAGGATAATTGAATATCTCGGCACTACCAACATCAACCGTAGCATAATCCTCGTCAATATTGGTGTTGAGCGTTTTGTTGCAAAAAATGATGAGATTGGTCAAAGATGTAGGATTGGCATACCAATCCCCACCACCATTGTATTTGAGTAGTGCAATCTGAATAGTTGCAGAAGGACTTGCTGCAAGCAGAGGTGAAATGGCAATGACAATTATTAGTAGCTTTCTCAAAGTTTTCATAAAAGCTTTCCCGAATTTTTTGTCTGGCAAAAGTATTGAATAAACACTTCAGCAGTTATAAAGGTTTAAAGTGTGACAGGCAACCACTGCTGCAGTCTCGGTACGAAGTCTCGACATTCCTAAGGATACTGCTTTGTATCCGGAATTAAAGGCAAGTTCAATCTCGTCAGTACTAAAATCGCCTTCAGGACCAATAAGCACAACGGCCGGACTGTCCGGAACGTATAAATCCTTAAGGTGGGGACGGGGTTGCTCGTCAACATAGGCTATGAATAGCTGACTTCCTGTTGTCTGCTTTATAAAATTAGCAAATGAGCAAGGTTCATGTAACAATGGGTGCCAGGAATTCAATGATTGTTTAACAGCGGCAGTAATCACTTTGTTAAGTCTGTCGATACGCATGTTCTGCCGTTCCGAATGCCTGCATATCAATGGAGTGATATCATCAATTCCAATTTCTGTTGCTTTTTCGAGAAACCATTCGTACCGGCTGATGTTTTTTGTTGGAGCAACCGCCAGATGAATATTTGACTGGTTTTTGGCAAAGAAATCCTTCTTACTGATTTCAACCTGACATCCTTTTGGATTGCTGTTCAGCAATATTCCCTGGAAAATCCACCCTGTGCCATTTGTAATCCGAATCTGATTACCTGTTTCGAGCCTTAGTACGCGCGCGGCATGAACCGATTCCTCGCCATCAAGCATAACTCTTGCTCCTATAGCAGTTTCGCCAGACAACTGAGGAAGGTAGAACATAATTATTTCTCAGGTTAGGAACGGAAGTTGTGATGCCGAAGGCTTTTTATTATCAAGTTCTGAACAAACTATTCAATGATTATCTTTTGTGTTTTTACAATATCGCAGGTATTTATACGGATAAAATAGAAACCTTTAGATAACATAGAAATATCAATATTTTGAATTACAGATATCCCCGAAGATAGCTTCCTGTGAAATACAACTTGCCCTTGCTGATTCAAAATGCTTAACTGAGCCGGATCGCATGTTTTAGGAATTTGCAGAGTGATCGTCTGGTTAGCCGGGTTTGGAAAAACATTCATCTCACCAGCGCTTACCGGGTACTTTGTAATTCCGGTTAAACTTGAAACGGAAATGTTATCAATATAAATATTATTGCCTAAACGCTGGTAGGATTCAAATGCGATCTTGATGTTCTTCTTTCCGTCCCAGGCCGAAAGGTCAATTGTATTGCAATCGCTGCCATAGGAATCACCACCACACCAGTCATCGGGAGTAACTGGTATAAACATCTCTGTAGTTAGGGGAGCAGTTGCAAAACTGCCTGTATTATTGTCACCACCTGTAAAGACCCTTGTCCATGTTGTTCCGCAATCATCAGAAATATATACTATTAGTGAGTCGCTGAGCGAAGTATAACGTTTTGCATATGCATGTTCGAAAGAGAGCTGCACATTGGTAAGTGCCGAGAAATCCAGAGCAGGGCTAATAAGCATGTCCCGCCGTCCGGGAGATGCGTTATAATTGAAAATGTCAATCCGCGCAGCATGTGTACCAGGTGTGTTTCCGGCAACCTGAGCTACATCCCATGTCACTTTATTATCTGGATTGTAGATGCCCCATCCTTTAGATGCGAATGATGCCGATTCAAAGTCTTCAGCAAACGGGAGTGTATATCCTCCGACAATTATACAATCATTTTTCACAAGGGTATTTATCCCGACATTGTTGGTAACCGTGAGTGCTACAGCATAAGTCCCGTCATTCGTAAAAACAACTTGCGGGTTTTGTGACTCCGGACTTGTACCATTTACAAATTCAACAGTGTTTGGTTCAAACGACCAGTGCCAGGTTATAGGACAGAATTTTGATGTGTCAGTAAAGTGCACGATAGTTGTATCCGCACAAAAAACAAAAGGAGAAGCACTAAAACCTGCAACCGGTGAAAGTGTGCTGCTTACGCTGATGTAGCTTGTTTTTGTTGTTGAATCATTACCTGCCAGGTTGCTCACAACAAGTTTTACATCATATATCCCTTCATTCGGAAAAATAACATTTTCCGGATTCTGATCTGTTGATGCGGAAGGAGTCGCTCCATCAAATGTCCATTTCCACTGGAATGGAACACCAGTAGATTCGTCCCTGAAATTAACCGGGCAACTTAGTGGTATAAGCGTTTTGTCAACAGAGAAATCGGCTACAGGTGTGTTGTAATACAATTCTGATTTCCAGGTGCCTCGTCCATAAGTTGATGCTTTGATAAGGTCGTTTGCCGGACTTGCCGAATCACAGTAAATTTCAAGTTCAGTTATTCTTCCATTTGCCGGAAGTCCCTGAGTAAAAGGAATCCATTCGCTCATTGATTTGTCTTTATAATAAACGCCGGCATCTGCACCAACATAAAGTCCTTCGGGGCTGCGCTTATAATAAACGATAGTGTTGAGATGTATTCCTGGAAGTCCGGCAGATATATCTGTCCAGGTCTGGCCTTTATCGGCTGACCTGTAAACCTTTGTGTTTTGCGTGATATATATTGTGGATTCTTCAGTAGGATGAGTTTCAATATCTGTAATAGGAGTGGATTCCGGTAATTTATCTGTTACCTGATACCAGGTGGGCGATTCAGCTTTGGCATTCTCGCAGATGTACAGCCTGTTACTGCTTGAAGCATACAGAAGGTTCGTGTTAACAGGGGATTGTTCCAATACCGTGAGGTTGCTCGTGTTGATGTCTGATATCTTGGTCCAATCTACACTTGAAGTACTAGATGCTTTGATGTTCTTGCTGCGCCAAACATTCTTGTAACCAATAAACATTGTATTCGGATCTTTCTCATCCAGAATAAATGGCGTGACCCAGTCGCCATCTTCATTAATACCATTTACACCGTTGCCCGCTATCTGTCCCTGCCCGCTGTTATTATAAAAACGGTCGATTGATCCGTAATACACAGTTGTATAGCGATAAGCCGGATTGGTAAAGTCAATGGCACATTCCATACCATCGCCTCCACCAACGGCATACCAGGATGTGCCGTTAAATATTGATGATCCGTTATCCTGGTAACCGTTTACTACCATTTCGCTTTCTGTTGCACTTTGTCCGAGTTTATAGGGCTGGCTGATGGCAAGGCCGCTGCTGATTTCATGCCAGGCGGAACCTCCGTTGTTAGTCCAGTATATTCCACCATCGTTGCCCACGTATAACTTTCCGTCAAGTGGAGAAATCTCGAAAATATGCTGGTCAGCATGAACTGCCGGTTTGCCACAATCGCCCCACCAATGGCTGTTTATCAGCCATGTTGTACCGCCGTCTGTTGATTTCCATATATCAACTCCACCGGAATAAATAATATCCGGGTTAACAGGGTCAACGGCTATATCAAGGTCGTACCAGGCTTGTCCTCCGGAGTCGCTGCCGGTGCAGTTCCAGCCCATGATATTCGGCGAGTTGGATCTTTCGGTAAAAGTAAAACCGCCATCAGTTGAGCGGTAAAGGCTTTGAAATTCGTAATCGGAAGTAGTAAAGAAATAGACTATCATAGGATTTGCAGGGGATACTCCAATTGCGCCACGGCTGCTGCTGGCAAGGCCTGCAGTTATCTCAAACCATGTTTCGCCTGAATCATAGGAGCGAAAAAATTTACCTCCTTTGGCTCCATACATAAAAGTTGGATCATTTGGTCTGAAAACCAGGTCTTTAAAATTACCGCCGACTTTTAAAATCCAGTTTTGTCCTCCATCTAAGGATTTGTAAATTCCTCCATTGGTAGCAGCAAAAAGGATTTGATCATCATCAGGGCTGATGAGCAAACGGCCTACTGTTTTGTTGCCCATTCCAGTATTGGCAAGCATCCATGTGAGACCGCCATCAGTGCTTTTCATTACGCCCATTCCAGCGGCATCGCCGGCATCGCGATCACCAGTTCCAATATATACTGTATCGGGATGCAGCGGGTTAATTGCTATTGCTGATACACCAAGTGTTGGCAATTGATCGGTGGTGCTAGTCCAGTTAAGCCCTAAGTCGGTAGTTTTCCATAATCCACCTGCAGGTGCGCCTATGTAAATCGTATTTGGATCACTTGGATGCATTCCAACGGCATTTATACGTCCAAGACCTCTATATCCTTTGTCGCCTTGCGGAAGTGTGAAAGGGCCGATATTAACCCAGCTGCCACTAAGAGAACGGCTACCATCCCTTCGCTGCATGTAATCAGTGTAAGCTTTGTAAGTGGCATCTTCTGCAGGGCGCATGCCACCGGGGAGCAAGCGCTGTTTCATCATATATTCCCAGCGTTTAAAGGGTTTCCATCCGCAGCTGCGTGTTATCTTCCTGTCTTTCCAATAGGTATTGAATGCCGACTGAACTGAATAAAAATTAGCTGAAGGATCCTGCATCATTTCTACGTAATATGGATACGACGCAGTGTCAGGCGAAGCTACTACAGGCTGAGTCTGAGCATTCAGTTGTAATGCACCTGCAATGCAGGCGACTAATATGATGTAATGGATAGAAAATTTCATTTTGTTGGTTTGGTTAGAGTATGTTGGTATGCTGTTTTAGCGGTTCTGAAGTATTTTCGGATTTTACACTTAGCATTGAGGCACAATGTGCCGTTTAGAAATTTGGCAATTCCCCGAACGTGAACATTATTAGATAACTAATCCAATATATTTAGATATTATGCTGAAATTCAATTGTGTAACTTTCTACTTTATAAACTTTATAACTTTCTACTTATAAGTGAGAAACGTTTAATTTTAATGTTCTTTTCCCACTTCATCCATGGTAGGCAGAACACCTTTTACTTCGTAGCCAACATCTGTTATTGCTTTTGAGATGTCTGCTACTTTGGTTAGGGTAGAATCAAAAGTAACAATGGTAGTCTTTTCTTTAAATGAAGCTGTGGCAGAGGCGATGCCGGGGAGTTTTTCAACAGATTCCTTTACGGTGCTTTCACAGCCTTCGCAGGTCATGCCTTCAACGGCTAAGGTAATGGTCTTGCTAGCCTGTATTTTGGAAGCTTTAGCAGATGCAGCTTCTTTTTTTGGGGCATTGTTGCAGGCAAGTAGAGCTAATAATAGCGTGCAGGTAATTAGTGTTTTTTTTAACATGATGTTTGTTTTTAGGAAACGTCAAAGTTATAATGAATTCAGAGAGGTTTGTAAAAATCCTGATATTATAATTAGCTTTAAGGGTTTTATTGCAAATATAGGATTGAAGCAGTATCCCACAGGTCGCGAAGCACTTGTCAGGTAATAATATCTGTAGAGATTAAAGAAACAGGTCGCAATTCAGGCATAATATTAGTTTATTCACGTATGTTCAGTTTTGAATGATATTATTTTGTGTTGAGGGAGAAAGATGTAGTACCTTTAAGCAATTTCTAACCAATTCTTAAAAATGAAATCCGAATAATAGTCCTACGATGTAAATCAACAAAATCAGAGTCATCAGGTACCGTGAAACCTACACCAGGAAACATTAACCATGCCTATGGAACTTGTGCCAAACATACTTATTGTCGATGATATCGATGAAAATCTGATTTTCCTTGAGGCTATCATCAGGAATATCAAAGTTAACCTGATTAAGGCATTCTCCGGTGCTGAGGCATTGGAGAAAACCAAAGGGATTGAACTTGCGTTGGCAATTATCGATGTGAGGATGCCCGGAATGAACGGCTATGAGCTGGCAGTGAAGATGAACGGAGAAAGATCGGGCGACAAAGTGCCGGTAATTTTTATTACAGCGAGCCATGTCAAAGAAATGGACGTTTTAGAAGGGTATGGTTCAGGTGCGGTCGATTTTATCGTTAAACCAGTCAATCGTCATATTTTATTGAGCAAGGTTAACGTATTTCTTGATCTTTTTACGCAGAAACAGACAATTTTAAGGGATGCTGTCCTTCTTAAGAAATCTGCCGATAAGTTGATGATTATAAATGAGGTGCTAAAAAAGAGCGAGGAAAAATATCGCAGTTACATTGATAATGCACCTGATGGCGTTTTTGTTGCAGATGATACAGGAAGATATATAGAAGTGAACGAAGCAGCATGCAGGATGACAGGATATTCGAAAGAAGAGCTTTTGAAAATGTCGATTCCGGACATACTCCCGGAAGAATCCATCGAGGACGGCCAGGCTCATTTCAGAAAAGCGGTTGCAACAGGTACATCAAAAGCAGATTTGTTATTCAGGCATAAAAATGGAAACAAACGATGGTGGACAGTAGAATCTGTTAAACTTTCCGAAACACGGTTTTTGGGTTTTACCGAAGACATCACTCAACGTAAAGAAATGGAGGAGTCGCTAAAGACATACCAGATTGAACTGGAACTGCAGAACGATGAACTTACCATGGCAATAAACAAAGCAGAAGTTGCATCAGCAAAATATGCTGAACTTTACGATTTTGCCCCCTCAGGCTATTTTACGCTTTCCGCGGAACATACCATTCAAGAATTGAACCATAGTGGTGCCCGCATGCTTGGAAAGGATCGTTCCCGACTGATAAACAGCCATTTCGGAGTTTTTATTTCAAAGAATACGCTTCCTGTCTTTAATGCGTTTTTTCTGAATGTATTTAAAAGCAATAGTAAGGAGGTATGTGAGGTAATAATCCAGGCTGATGGGAAACACCCAAAATATGTGCATATTGAAGGTATGGTCGTTAACAACGGAAAACAGTGTCTGTTAAATGTTGTTGATATAACCGAGCGCAAAAGGGCTGCAAAAATGTCGCAGGACATTATTGAAAAAAATCCAATGTCGATTCAAATCGTTGATAAGGAAGGGTGCACAATTAAAGTTAACCCTGCACACACCTTGCTTTTTGGGGCTGCTCCTCCTCCTGGCTTTTCAATTTTTAATGATCTTCAAAATAGAAATAATGAGCTTAAGAAATTAATACTGCGCGCTAAAGGTGGCGAAATAGTGTATCTGTCTGATTTATATTATAATTTGCATGATCTTAATGACGAGTTCCCTGATGTTCCTTTATGGTTACATGCGATTATTTTCCCTTTGAATGATGAAGAGGGAAAACCGGAACGATTTGTTATAATGCATGAAAACATTACTAAGCGCAAACATGCAGAGGAGATGTTGCGGCAAAGCGAGGAGCGGTTCCGGGCTGTAACACAATCGGCAAACGATGCAATTATAACTTCCAACAGTTTAGGAATAATCATTGATTGGAACAAAGGTGCAGAAAAAGTATTCGGTTATACACAGGAAGAAATTATCGGAAAAAACCTGTCTGTAATAATGCCGGAACACTATGCCCATGAGCATAATAAAAATATTAGGCGCGTTATGCAGGGCGGAGAACAGCATGTTCTTGGTAATACAGTAGAACTTGTCGGATTGCATAAAAATGGGAATGAGTTTCCGGTCGAAATATCATTGGCAGCCTGGGAAACTGCTTCCGGTAAATTTTTTACAGGAATCATTCGCGATATTACCAGGCGTAAGCAAACGGAGAAAGTTCTGAGAGACAGCGAATCAAACCTTGCTGAGGCACAGAGGATAGCTCATATTGGGAGCTGGGAATGGGATATGATTTCAAACTCAGTAAAATGGTCGAAAGAAATGTACCGCGTTTTCGATATCGACCCTGATACTTATGATGAAAAGCCTGAATCGCTTATCAAAGTAATGCATCAAGATGATGTTGAACTCTTTACTAATAGTATTAACGGTAATACGCTTTCTCTTGATTACCGTGTAATACACAAAGATGGCTCGGTTCATAACCTTATTGCAGAAGGTAGAGTGGAATTTAACGAAGCCGGCAAACCTGTAAGAAGCGTTGGTACTGTGCAGGACATTACGGAACGTAAGCTGGCCGAAGAGTTGCTGAGGGAAAGCGAGGAAAAATTCAGAGGAATGGCGAATCTGTTGCCGCTTATCGTCTTTGAAACTGACTTACAAGGAAACCTTACTTATGGTAATAAGCAGGCTTTTGATAGCTTCGGAAACCTGGATGATGATTTTGGTAAAGGTTTAAATGTAATTAACTTCCTGGTTGACAGCGATAAAGAAAGAGCCAGGGAAAACATGAAGAATAGATTATATGGCAAGCCCATCGAAAATAATGAATATTCCATGGTCAGTCGCGATGGCTCAACTTTACAAACATTAATCTATTCAAATCCAATTATAATTAAGAATAAAGCGGTTGGTTTGAGAGGAATCATTGTTGATATTACCGGGCGCAAGATGGCAGAGCAGGCTATAAAGGTAAGCGAAGAAAAATATAAAACAATATTGAATGCCTCACCCGATGGTATATTATTGATCAACATGAAAGGAGTTATTACTGAGGTTTCCGAAATCGGGCTTGAATTATTAGGCGCAGAAAACAGAAATGATGTAGTGGGCAAAGCTTTTTCCAAATTTGTTTCATCCGATGAAAAAAATACGATTAAGGAGATTATTGAAAAGACAACGAATGAGGGGCTTGCCCAAAATATTGGCTTAAAAATCAGAAAGAAAAACCAAACTCTATTTGCCAGTGAAATGAGTGCCACCTTAATTCAAGGCTCGGATGGAACACCCTTATCTTTCATGATCATCATCCGCGATATATCCCACCGTAAGAAAATGGAGACTAAGCAGATACACGCTGACCGTATGGCCAACCTGGGAGAAATGGCCTCCGGTATTGCCCACGAGATAAACCAGCCATTGAATATTATTTCGATGGTAGTTGACAAAATTCTATTTGAGACTGCCAAAACCGAAACTATCGACATCGAATTTACTAAGAATAAATTAAACAAAATTTTCGAAAATATAACCAGAATCCGGAATATCATTGATCATATAAGGGCTTTTTCGAGAAGTCATGATGATTATGTATTGACAGCCTTCGATGTAAATTTGAGTATCGAAAATGCCGTTTCGATGATTGCCGAACAGTTCAAATATCTTGGAATCAACCTGAATCTTCAACTCGAAAAACAAATCCCTCAGATATTTGGAAATACTTACACATTTGAGCAGGTTATCGTTAACTTGTTGGTCAATGCCAAAGATGCAGTGATAGAAAAGAAAGGCAAACAGGAAGAATATTATGAGATGATTATTGAGATCAGGTCATATCAGGAAAATCAATTTATAATTGTTGAAATTACAGATAATGGCATTGGAATCAGTAATGATGATATCCATAATATCATACTCCCCTTTTATACTACAAAGGACGAGGGAAAGGGAACCGGGCTCGGTCTGTCAATTTGTTATCAGATTATTAAGGAGATGGATGGAACCATCGATATAACAAGCGACAAAATTAGTGGAACAAAAATTAAACTGGTTCTGGTTATGCAAAAGAAAAGCTGAAATGGTAAAACAAGACAAGATAAAAATCCTTATCCTTGATGATGAGAAGCAATTCACGGAAGAATTGAGTGGATTTTTTGTAGATTCAGATTTTGAGTCATTTGAGGCTAATACTGCAGCCGAAGGGAAAAAGATATTAAGTAATACTGAAATTGACCTTCTGATCCTTGATGTTCGGCTGCCAGGTGTTAACGGACTGGATATTCTGAAAGAGGTGAAAACCCAATATCCTTTTATGGAAGTGATAATTATTTCGGCGCATGGTGATATGGATACTGTTATAAAAGCCATGCGGCTCGGGGCATTCGATTATTTGCGCAAGCCATTCAGGTTTATTGACATTCAGATAGCTATTGAACGGACCCAAAGATACCTTCATATGCAACGAAAGCTGAAGCAAATGGAGGAAAAAAACTCATTGATTTCAAAATCCCTCGAGGAAAAGATCGACCGCCAGTTTATCGGTATCAGCCCGCAGATTATGAAGGTGTTCGAACAAGCTGTAACGGCAGCAAAGTATCCTGAAGCCAATGTGCTGATAACAGGCGAAAGCGGAACAGGGAAAGAGAACATTGCCAGGATTATACACTACTCGAGCGAGAGGAAAGATCATGTAATGTGTGCTGTTAACAGCAGTGCCATTACCGAAACGCTATTGGAGAGTGAATTTTTTGGCCATAAAAAGGGATCGTTTACAGGTGCTATTGCAGATAAGATGGGTTTCTTCGAGGTATGCAACCAGGGAACCATGTTCCTTGATGAAATTGCCGACATGCCGTTTAATCTGCAGGCAAAGATTCTGCGTGCTACCGAAGAAAAAGTGATCACAAGGGTAGGTGATACAAACCAGATTCACACTGACTTCCGTATCATTTCAGCTACCAATCATGACATAGATAAATGTGTGGAAAAGGGAAAATTCAGGCTCGACCTGCTGCATCGGCTCAACACCCTGCATATCCATATTCCAGCCCTGAGGGAAAGGCCCGACGATATCAAACCTTTGCTCATCCATTTTATCGATTTCTATTCAACAAAATTTAATAAACCGAACATCCAGGTCTCTGATGAGGTTTTTGATGCGCTGCTGAAATATGATTTTCCGGGGAATGTAAGGGAATTGAGAAATATGACCGAACGAGCCATTATCCTTTGCAAAGGCAACAAGTTAGGGATAAATGACTTTCCTGTAAAATCGCAGAAATTAGAAATGACAAAGATGGAAGCCGATGTAGTCAATCTGAAAATGAATGAGATCAAGATAATCCGTAAGGTACTGCAAAGATGCAAATACAATCAGCAAGCGGCCGCTGATGCTCTTGGGATA
The DNA here is from genome assembly GCA_964511085.1 of uncultured Lentimicrobiaceae bacterium. Taxonomy (GTDB): domain Bacteria; phylum Bacteroidota; class Bacteroidia; order Bacteroidales; family DASVHX01; genus DASVHX01. The sequence goes on along the minus strand of CAZEDO010000020.1, from coordinate 2,427 downwards.
CACCGCGATGCCCTCACCCGGAAAATGAAAAAATATGATATAGCGATTAATAAAAGTGAGGACTGACAAAGTAACAGAGGCACAGAATAATATCACTGGATTTGCCTTGGATAAATGACGCCTTTCATTATACTTTGCCTTGATTAAATTCAAAATCAAATAACATATTCTACCGTTATCAGCCAAAACGAAGAGTAACAGAAAAGCGTTATTTTGAAAATGGGATAATTTAGTACATTGTAATTTTCAAATTCCCTGCTTGCAGCAGGCAAGCAAGTCCCAAATTTAAAATACATCCTTTTCAGAGCCTGAAAAACCAATGTTTTATTTTGTTTTCCCCTTGAAATTTTGAATTTGAGACTTGTTGTTTGGATCTTCCTTCTATTAAGAAAACGTACGATTTTATCCTGTTTCCTGTGTTATAGTGGCTCCCTTCATGTCCGTTAATTTGCTGTTTTGTCCTAATATGGCAAGACTATTTCATTCGCAATTGCACTATCCATCTGAATGGCAGTATATTGAAAAATTGGCATGTTTATTATAGCTATGCATCTAACATTTTGCTATTAGAACAGTAAAACGGCCGGCAAGCTAATCGAAAAACCTGTTCACGATATTTTATTCCGATTTTAAGGATTACCAGGAATACGCATAGAAAGCGAAGTATGAAAAGATTATTATATATTCCGATTGTCCACAACCAAACCGATTTAGGCTCGCTTGGTAGTGCGCTGTCATCAGAAGGAGGAAAAAAGTATGGTGCCTCCGTTTGGCAGGATCATCTTGAACAAGTGGATAAATCATGGAATAACATGGAATCTGAAATATTCAGGCGGGTAGATAATATAGCGCCGGATAAGATCAAAATTTATCAGGATGGATTGCCGGTGGTTGATGAAATAGGGATACAAATTGTGAAGGATACTGCAAAAAAAGGCAGCGTTAATTATTGTATAATTGACAACTTGCTTACCCAGGGCGCAAAACTTGAGATTGCTGAAAACAAAGAATATTTATTGAAAGAATATCAGCTTTTATCCGATGTAGCTAAAGCAGATACACCGGAAAATACATTAAAAGCATATCTTTTATACCAGGATCAGGCGCAGGGATTGTTAAATGACAGAGATAATCATATAGCAAATCAGATCAATGTAACACTGAAAGATGGAGAAATTGGAATTGCATTTTTTGGTGCGGCCCATTCCATTACCAATAAATTGAATAAGGACATAGATGTTGATGTTATTCAGATGTTTACGGATGAAATATCATTAAACCTAATTGGAAAATGAGACCAAGAAGCATCCCGCCAATTACATCAACTGGTACTAACAGGAGAAAAACAGCAGCCCGGTTGGATGGTTTGGCGCATATGTCGATTGGCAGATATATGTCAATGAGGAGAAATTCAGATGAAGATGAATCCTGGAATATCACCAAACATGTAAAACCGGACTTTAACAAAAAATCAAAAAAGAAAATTTCGAAGCCCATTATTTACGATACCGAACGAAAATTTCATTGCATCATCGATGTAATTGATGATTACAATGGCGAAGGCGATTTTGGAATAATAATGGAATTTAACGGGTTTAAATTTTTAGATTCCAGGTTCAACAGGACTGACTGTGGCAATAATTCACCCAGCTACATTATTGCTGTTAATTACAGGGAAAACGAGACATATTTGTACTTAACTACAAATGGAGGGATGTTTGAATATGGAATTAATAATACTTTGGATGATTGTATATACTGTGACGATTTTTCAATTCCAAAATTGCCGCAGGAATACGACTCATCAAGCATGACTGCCACTTTGAGAAATAATTTTGTTATTGTTGCTTATAAAAAAATAAATTTATGATGGAATTCGATAGCTTAAGAATTGCAAATTTCATATTCATTCTGGCTAAGTACAGTAAACTTTGCAGGTTTGATTTAGATTATTCTTTTGAAATATTTCTACAGAATGAAGAATATGAAAAATGTTCTGTTTTAAAAGAATTAATAGATTTACGATACTTTGATAATGACAGGAATAGTAATTATGAAAGCATATCTAATATTGTTAATCTGATCAATAAATTTGATGATGATGATAAAGATATGTTACAGTATAAAATTAAGCTCCTGGAATTGAAAAATGAATTGTTAGAATCTATCGGTCACATTGAAAAGAATATCATAAGAAATTGATTCTTTGCCATTTATAATCTTTTTTCGGGTTTAAGCCCCCGCAGCCTGATTGCCGTCAGGCAGACTTGCGGCGTTTTTCTAATTTATTTCTAACCTGAATAATTCATCTCGCAAACCTGCACACCGGCAGGCGGGGACGCAAAGAGTTGAAGTTGAACAGTTTAATATAACAACAGTCCGGTAATATTTTATAATATGCTAATTACCAATATATTACATACGACT
>CAZEDO010000019.1:0-40042 GCA_964511085.1 uncultured Lentimicrobiaceae bacterium | reverse complement strand
TGAATGCTCCCAATAAAGTATTGAATCTGTCATCGGTATTTCTGGAAGGGTTATATTCCGGAGCAGGAACCATGCATGCTGCAGCTGACGAAAGTGGAGCTCACTGGGGAGCGACTATTGCAGACAAAATTACTGTTGAATTACACGACAACAGCAATTATGCAAATGTGATGTTCACATCACCTACCGTTGAACTAAGCACCAGTGGAGCAGCAACATTAAACGTCCCAAATTCATACAGCGGCAACTATTACATCACCATAAAGCATCGCAACAGTATAGAAACGGTGAGTGCCTTACCTGTGTCATTCACCGGGAGCACGATAAATTACGCCTTTGATAATGCCACAAAAGCATTTGGTAGCAATTTGTTGCTCATGATTGACGGCGGTTGGGTAATTTATGGCGGAGATGTAAACCAGGATGGGATTATTGATTCGGGCGACATGGCTCCAATAGATAATTTATCAACTTTAGCAGCATCCGGATACCTGGTAGAGGATGCCAATGGCGATGGACTGGTTGACGCGGGAGATATGGCCATAGTAGATAATAACTCTGCAGCAGCTGTCTCAATAGCAGTTCCATAATATCCTAATCCCAAAATTCCGGCTGTGATATCTTCTTATATCAGAATGTCATTCAATCGATATGATATAGTGCTGTAAGGATGCAACATCCATTCTTAATTTAATGTATGAAGTTCTGTACTGTCAATCTTTTGGAAGGTTCGGTATAAAACTCTGATCGGGATGCATATTGGTATTCACATCGTGAGAATACCTATCCTTAAATACCCGCAAATTGTTTCCTTTATTAATCATTCAGAATCAGCTAAATATATAGATTTATTATTTTGAATGATAATAAATAGAGGGGAGTTTGCAAGCAGAAGTGAAATTCTGATAAATCATTTTACTCATTTTGTACATTTGCCTCTAAATATATAGCTATATGATTGTATCTAATGTATAGATTCAACATTAATCCTCTAAAAATAATCGTATGAAAGCCCCTAAGTCATTCTACAACTGGTTAAGTATTACTGGTTTTATAATGGTTGTCAACAGCCTGATCCTTATTCTCATCCTTTTCATCTTTTCGTTGGTATCAGCTCAAAGCAACGCCTATCTCGGATTGTATATATATATATTGCTGCCTTCTTTTCTGGTGCTTGGCTTAATTCTGATACCGGTTGGCATAGTGTTCAGGGTCAGAAGTAAAGTGGAGTTAGTGGATGAACCTGTCGGATGGCCTGTATTTGATATGAACCTGAAGAAACACAGGGCATCGTTACTTAAGATTTCGATAATAACATTTATTTTCCTGGTTGCCTCAGCTATGGGTAGCTACAGTGCATTCCGATATACTGAATCAGTTGAGTTTTGCGGTAAATTATGTCATAAGGTAATGGAGCCCGAATATTCAACTTATATGAATTCCTCCCACGCGCGTGTTGCATGTGTTGAATGTCATGTTGGCGAAGGGGCAGGCTGGTATGTAAAATCGAAGATTTCAGGCCTTTATCAGGTATATTCTGTTCTGTTCAACAAATTCTCGCGCCCTATTGCTACACCTCTTCATGATTTGAGGCCTGCCCGCGAAACTTGTGAACGCTGCCATTGGCCTCAGAAATTTTATGCCCGTAAATTAAGAAGTCAGCGATCTTATCTGACTGACTCCGCCAATACTGAATGGAACATTTCATTACTAATGAAAATAGGACCGGAGCACAGTGCTATGGGCCTCTCTGAAGGGATTCACTGGCATATCAATAAAAATTATAAAATTGAATACGTGTCTAATAGCGAGGATAAGGAAAGTATTCCATGGGTTAGGATGACAAACCTCAAAACGGGTGAAGTAAAGACCTTTATTGATTAGGAAAACCCTCTCGATAAAAAAGCATTGGATACGCTTCCGGCAAGGCGCATGGATTGCATGGATTGTCATAACCGGCCATCGCATAAATACCTTTCAGCTCCAAATTATGTTGATAATGCTTTGATATCTGGAATTGTTCCCAAAGGTGTTCCATTCATTAAAAAAGCAGCAATGGAAGCTCTGAAATTACCATTTACTGACAAAGATACCGCTCTTAGAACTATAGCCTCAATTATGAACGGATTCTACAAAGATGAGCATCCCGAAGTCCTTGCTAGCAACTCAGCGAGAATAAATAAAGCTATCAAAGCAGTTCAGGGGGAATACCAGAAGAATGCCTTTCCATTTATGCGGGCTGACGCATCACGGTACCTCGACCATATCGGGCATCTTGAATCGGACGGGTGCTTCCGCTGCCATTCCGACAGGCATAAAACAGAAAAGGGCGAAACAATATCCCGCAGCTGCGATCTATGTCATACCATTATTGCCCAGGGGCCAACAGGCGCTGTAAGCAATAGCTCAATCGATAAAACACTTGAATTTGTTCACCCAATCGATATTAAGGACAAATGGAAGAACTATTTTTGTACTGAATGTCATCGGGCATTGTATGAATAACATACAAATTAGCTGATACATCAGTTTCTGCCGGTTGAGAGCCATGAAAAGCAGCAGGATCAATGTCTTAAACGAACATTGTCTTTCTATCCTTTTCCTGCTCTGCAATAACGGTGGCTTCAGGAGGAACTTTTAGTTAATTAATGACTTGAATAATCAGGCATGTAACCTATACTCCAATGAAAGTACTTTTAACAGGAAGCACAGGTTATATTGGTAAGCGGCTATTGCATACATTATCTAATAAGGGATATGAAATTAATTGCTTTGTAAGGAATCCGAACAAGCTTAATTTCCCTGAAAATAGTACCGCCCGGTTCAGGAAGTTTGAAGTTGATCTTCTAAAACCAATTCTTTCGGTACCAACCACTCTTGATATAGATGTTGCCTTTTATTTAGTTCATTCAATGTCCTCGTCTTTTGGCGAGTTTATGGAGGAGGAAGCTTTATCTGCCAGGCACTTTGCCGATTTTATCAGCCAGACTAACTGCAGGCAGATCATTTATCTGAGTGGGATTTCAAATTCAAAGAAGTTATCGAAGCACCTGAAGTCGCGGCGGGATGTTGAAGAGTTTCTCCGTAATTCAGGGAAGCCGCTCACAGTTTTAAGGGCTGGTATTATCGTTGGCAGTGGTAGCGCTTCATTTGAGATTATCCGCGATCTGATGGAAAAGCTGCCTATGATGCTCGCTCCATTGTGGGTGAGCACACTTTGCCAGCCATTGGCCGTTGGCGATTTGCTGAAATACTTCGCGGGCTGTATGCTTAACCCTGCTACTTATAACCAGGTATTCGATATCGGAGGATCTGAGATTCTTAGTTACAAAGAAATGCTGTTGCAGTATTCACAAGTACGAGGTCTAAAACGCTATATCTGGGTGGGGCCTTTTATTACTCCGCGCATATCATCCTATTGGCTTTACTTTGTTACATCAACATCCTATTACCTTGCCGCAAATCTTGTTGACAGCATGAAAGTGGAAGTTGTTTGTAAAGATAACCGGTTGCAGCAAATGCTGAAGATAACCCCCCTTTCATACAAGGAAGCAGTAACAAGGGCTCTTGACCGGATAAACCTCAACACGGTGGCTTCAAGCTGGACCGATGCTGTAACACTTAAAAAAGGACGAAGCATTCTTTATGATTATGTTGATGTACCGGCATATGGTGTGATGCGCGACATCAGACGAATGAGGATAGAAGGTGATCCGATCATCGTACTGGACAGAGTATTTGCCATAGGAGGTGATACCGGATGGTATTATGCTAACTGGATTTGGCAGATAAGAGGGATGATAGACAGGATGGTTGGTGGAGTTGGGTTGCGCAGGGGAAGGCGAAGTTCAACTGAGCTAAACCACGGCGATGCGCTTGATTTCTGGCGTGTTCTTATTGCTGACCGCGAAAATATGCGGTTACTCTTAATAGCTGAGATGATAGTGCCGGGCGAGGCATGGCTCGATTTTCGGATTATAAAGAACAATGACAGGTTCTTTTTATACCAAACTGCCACTTTCATGCCAAAGGGTGTAACCGGAAGGCTTTACTGGTTCCTGCTTTTGCCAATTCATCTGGTCATGTTTCAGGGAATGATCAAAAGGATAGTGAAATCAAAGACGAAGGGTATTCTTAACAGGAGAACTTAAACTCAAACATATGGCACCTTTGATAACAACTTTATTGTTCCATATTAATAATCCATGGATTATTGCTACGGCTTCATTATTCGTATTGGTGATTATAATATTTCTGTTTAAATTCTTTTCCGTGTTTTTCGATTATGTGCAGGCACAGGGCTGCCTTACTATTGGCCTGGTTGCACTTGTTGGAATGCCGGCAATAATAGTACTTTGTCTTATTACCGGATACAATTACACATCAACTCTGGTCATTATATTTGCAGTAGTAGGTGTTATTACCGGTTATATAGCGCGCGATTCGGAAGGGGATGTAGGCAAATTCGGAAACTTTATAATGATAGTCTCTGCTCTTACGCTTGTTATAGCACTTTTCCTGGCGAAAGTCCTTAACCTCTTGTAATCTTTCTTTGGGGGTAATTCCCCGCAGCCTGACTGCCGTCAGACAGGCTTGCTGTGTTTTATTACTTTATTTCATAGGAGAATACAGAATACAGGAGTCAGAATTTGAAAATTCTTTTGGATTCTGGATTCTGAAACTCCGCTGCTCTGCGTCAGGGTAATTCATTATTAATATTTCAGGAGGAGAGATTTCTCAAAAGCAACAAAGGCCACCTTGTTTAGGCAGCCTTCGTGTAAATAAAATATGGTAGCCTTACTTCGTATCCTTCTTTTCCTCGCCCTTTGTCGTGGATAAACCAACAACCGGGTATAGCGGGCAGTAACTTATCAGGCTCGTGAGTACAGAAACTCCTGCAATTACCAGAAGCACTATTCCTAAAGTTCCTGTAATAATCTTCATAAAGAAGAGAACTACGATAATAGCGGCGATAGCCAAACGGATCAATTTATCAATTGAACCCATGTTCTTTTTCATAAGCGTGCTTTTAAATTAATATTGAAAGTTTGATTAGCATAAAGATACATCTGATAACATGAAAATCAAAGAAAAGTTTGTTAAAACTGAATATATTTCCTGCAAATGCAAACCCAGAGGGTATTTAGAAATGTCTAAATTTGCGTTTCTTTTACTCAACCGGTTCTAATGGGAATTATCACCATCCTGCTTATCGCTTTTGGCCTGTCATTCGACACATTTGCTGTTTCGGTTTCGAGCGGGCTTATCCTTCGTAAGATAAATTTCTTCAACGCGATGAAGATTGCATTGGTTCTGGCATTTTTTCAGGCTGTAATGCCGCTGATAGGCTGGGTTGTTGGATCGGGACTAAAAAAATACATGATGGCTTACGACCATTGGATTGCTTTTATACTACTTTCGTTGCTGGGCGCTAAAATGATTTATGAAAGTTTCCAAAGTGAAGAAGAAAGAAAACCTGTAAACCCGCTGCGGTTTGCTGTAATGATAAGTATGGCAATTGCAACCAGCATCGACGCCTTGATAGTTGGTCTTAGTTTTGCATTTTTTGAACTTAATATTTTCATCACAACATTCATTATTGGTGCGGTGACATTTATAGTATCGATGATTGGTATTTTATTTGGTAAAAAGGTTGGAGGCCATCTGGGGAAGCGCATGGAAATAGCAGGAGGGCTTATTCTTATTGCAATAGGGCTGAAAATATTAATCGAACATCAGTTCTTTCCGTGATCATACAATGATACCTTCAGGTATTTGTAAGTATATTTCAATCTTTCTATGGGTTTTTCACTCTATTTCTAAGAAGAATACAGAATACAGGAGTCAGAATGTGGAAATTCTTCTGGATTCTGGCTTCTCATACACCGCAGCTCTGCGGCAGGGTAGTTCGATTACAGGTAAGGTTCAACATCATTTATCATGCATCTTCCGGTAACGTCGTCGCCAGTTACGGCTTTCCCAGTAATGCTTATGCCATAATTTACCCCAGCTGATGTTCGTCCATATGCGTTCGTGAACATAGTAAATGACCAGTTTTATAACAAAGTCAATCACACTTATGATGGATGCGTCGCTGAGGCTTTGGCTTAATGAGCGCCCGGTGTAGCTTCTGGAAAGAACAAAGAAAATGACAAACATGGCAGCAGAACCTAGTAAGCGATAGGTGAGGGCTTTGACCAGGCTGCGCCAGGGGGCATCTTTTGCTGTATGCTGGTTTACAGCCGATGCATGTCCTGTCCCCGCGGTTCTGTGAGGCTGATATGCATGTCTTGTTCCTGAGTTGTTACGCATATTATTTAAAATTGCAGCGCCTTCTAATTTGGATGGAAAGATATAAAAATTTCCATACTGAACAAAGTACTTTATAAAGCGAATAATCAACCTTCAACTCATCAATCTGGAAACAACCTGCTGCACATGCTTGTAAAGAAGTGAATTTGTTGCCAGTAGTTCACCCCCGAAAATGTAATTGTTCCCTCCATAGAAGTCCGATACACATCCTCCTGCCTGCTGCACTATAAAAGCCCCGGCAGCAACATCCCAGGGGCGGAGGCCATATTCATAAAACCCTTCCAATCGGCCACAGGCAACGTAAGCTAAGTCAACTGCAGCTGATCCAAGCCGCCGTAGACCCGAAGTGTGTTGCATAAAGTATTTGAATACTTCCATGTAAGCATCCATCTTGCTGTAATCGTAATAAGGGAATCCTGTGGCGAATAGTGCATCGTTAGGTACCGAAATAGCTGATACCGAAATCTCACTTCCGTTCAATAGGGCAGGAGAACCTTTCCAGGCCGAGAAACACTCATCGAGGTTGGCTTCATGAACAACACCCATAATAGCCTCTTCTCCGTCCATTAGGGCGATAGAAACAGAGAACAATGGAATGCGGTGAATAAAATTTGTTGTGCCATCAAGCGGATCAACAACCCAGCGATAACGATCGCCATGCCGGTCAACTGATTTCTCTTCAAGAATCATTCCTGCTTCAGGCAACAACTGCCCCAGGCGGGCTGCTATCTTTTGTTCAGCTGTTTTATCCACGTATGTAACAAAATCGTGAGGACCTTTTGTCTCGATATCTGCTGCATTCACCTGCCCGACTTCCCGCAGTAAAAATGTTGTTATTTCTTTGGTTAGTTCGCTTACGTTGCTGGTGATATGTTTGAGTTCGGTAGTGTTCATGGATGGGGGTTGAAGGGTTGATAGGTTTGTAGGTTACAGGGTTTATGGGTTTCTGAATGCAATGATAACAAAAATCCACTTCCTTTTGTCAGATTGAGCGAAGTCGAAATCTGAACCTGGTAAATCTGCTTTATATAGAATTTCTGCCGCTAGCGCGCGTTTATAACGCGTGCTCATTTTTTAGTAGTTTGCATCGACACTTATTTTGTAAAAAGGAATAATGGTATAAATATCGGGATTTAGCACGCGTTGAAAATGTGCGCCAGCGGAGCCTGCCTGCCGGTAGGAAGGAAGTCGAAGTCTTCTTTCGCTATCCCTTCGACTCCACTTCGGCTTCGCTCAGTGCAGGCTTCTCAGGGTGACAGTGCTCATATCAACCCATCAACCTATCAACCTATCAACTAATCAACTAATCAACCCATCAACTAATCCATCAACTCCACCCTACAACACGCCCCATCCCTCCCAACCAACCTCACTTTAACAATCTTATTCACTAACTCAGCAATGTATGGAGTTTTTACCTTGATGTAGTTCTCCGTGAACCCGAACATAAACCCATCAGCTTCATCCGACTCGAAGAGAACGTTGAAGCATAATCCCTGCTGGCTGTTGTAGAAACTGTCTTTCTTTTCTTCTGACAGCGCATGCAGTAACTGGCTCCGCTTCTTACGGGTGGAATCCTTTACAGACTCACCCATCATAGTAGCTTTGGTACCCGGCCTTTCGCTGTAGGTAAATACATGCAGGTACGAAACAGCAAGGCCTTTGATAAAGCGATAAGTATCGCCGAAATCCTCATCCGTTTCGCCTGGGAAACCCACTATAACATCAGCAGCAATACAGGCACCCGGCATAAGCTCCTTTATAGCTGTTACCCGCGAAGCAAATACATCGCGCAGGTATTTCCGCCGCATGGCAAGCAGAATTTTATCCGAGCCCGACTGCAGCGGTATGTGGAAATGCGGCAATATCTTATTTGAGTTGGCAACAAACCTGATAATATCATCCGTTAGCAGTTCGGGTTCAATGGACGAGATGCGGATACGCTCATAGCCTTCCACTGTGTCCAGCTCCTTGATCAGGTCAATGAACTTTTCATCATTGCCTCTGCCGAAGTCGCCGATATTAACCCCCGTAAGTACAATCTCCTTAACCCCTGTGGCGGCTATTTCACGCGCTACGCTGAGTGTATTCTCTATCGTGTCCGAACGGCTGCGCCCACGCATCAGAGGTATGCTACAATAGGTACAGAAGTAGTCGCACCCGTCCTGCACCTTAAAGAAAGACCGTGTACGGTCGTTTACTGAATAGGAGGGGATGAATTGCCGCGTCCTGCTTATGTCCGTTTCTGCGGCCTCTGAATGCCAGTCATGGTGATACCTGGCATCGGGTTGCTTGTCGCCATTTGCATACATGGATTTAACGATAGCACCCAGCTGGAATTTATCCTGGTTGCCAAGTACGCAGGTCACACCTTCCATGCGTGTAAACATTTCGGGGTTGGCCTGCACGGCACATCCTATAACGGCAACCGATGCCTCTGGGTTTCTTTTTACCGCCTGTTTAATGCTGGCCCTGCATTTGCGTTCAGCAGCGGCAGTAACCGAGCATGTGTGTATAACATAAACATCTGCCTGTTCACCAAAGTCAACAATTTCGAACTCTTCCGTGCCGAATTGCCGGGCAATGGTCGAAGTCTCGGAAAAGTTTAGCTTGCAGCCAAGGGTATGAAATGCAACGCGTTTCTTTTGCATGGGGCAAAGGTAGGTTTTTTGGGAAGAAGTGCCTTGAGTGCCTAAAGTACTTAGAGTACTTAGAGTGCCTAAAGTTGCTGTCATCATTATTGAGCACTGTCACCCTGAGAAGCCTGCACTGAGCGAAGCCGAAGTGGAGTCGAAGGGTAAGTAGAAGGGTTAGTTGATGTATTGATATGCTGATATACTGATTGGGTGAAGGGTTGATGAGAACAATTACAAAATCCGGATCAGGACGCTACCTGCAATAGCAGAAACCATAATACCGGCATCTTGTTAACAACATTTAACGAAGGTTTGCAAACTATCGCCGTTTTCAGATGTTTTTAGTAAAATGTTCTAAAACTAACCCCTCCCTTTAAAAGGTGATACAGTCATTCCGAGTGAAGCGAGGAATCCTCTTAACAAGATGGATAATACAATAAAGAGTATGAGTATAGTATAACAGAGATTCCTCATTCCGGGCGAAGTAAGTAATCCTCTGCATAACATGAATAATAATAGAAGACACAGGGGTTTCGCATGCGTTGAAAACGCGTGCCAGCGAGGGCGTTTTGGCACAGACAGAATTTCACATCCCGCAATGTTGCACACAGCATAATAACCGAACAGAGTGAGTTCAGCAACCCTTCATTCCACTCCGCCTGCCTGCTGCGGGCATTGGAATTTCAGAATTATAATACATTCCCTTTGATTTATTAAATTTAAAAAGTACATTTGCTTTTATATTGCAGGTGTTCAAGGCCGGATGGCTGTTAGTGCAAAGTAAATCAGGCCTCGTTGTTCCTGTAAGATGGCATTTCTGATTATACTCGTAATCTTGTTCAACTATAGTAATACTCTGATGAAAAAGCTCCTTGTACTCCTTTTATCGGTTTTTCTTTTCACAACTCAATTTTATGGACAGGTTGCCATTAACTCCGATGGCAATGATCCTGATCCTTCTGCAGGCCTGGATGTAAAATTCAGTAAAAAAGGCCTTCTTCCGCCAAGGATGCTAAAAGCAGAACTCATTGCTATTTCTAATCCTGCAGATGGTCTGTTGGTTTACAGCACCGATTGTGGCTTAGATGGCTTTGGTGCTATTTTAATGTATATGGGCGGAACATGGCATGCATTGTTAAGCATTAATTGTCCTGATGCGCCTATAGCAGGCACCCATATCACATTGCCCAATCAAATTATATGGAATTGGAATAAAGTGCCCGGGGCAACAGGCTATAAGTGGAACAGTACGGATGATTATGCTTCTGCAACAGATATGGGGACTGATACCGCTATGTCGGAAACGGGTCTGCTGCCAAACACTACTATTACCAGATATGTATGGGCATACAACATATGCGGAATGTCGGAATCTGCAGCTTTAAGCCAGATATTACCATTACTGGTCGGCCAGATTTACGAAGGCGGACTCGTTTTTTACCTTGATGGCACAGGACAGCACGGATTAGTATGCACAACATCCGACCAAAGTACCGGCACAACATGGGGCTGTTACGGAACATATATTCCGGGTACTCTAACAGCCATCGGCACGGGGCAGGCCAATACAACAGTTATTGTAAATGCGTGCAGTGAGGCCGGCCGTGCAGCTCGTATCTGCAATGATCTTGTGATGAATGGTTACAGCGACTGTTTTTTGCCATCCAAAGATGAAATTTATCAAATGTACCTTCAAAAAGATACTCTTGGCTTTGTGACTGATTTAATCTATTGGAGTTCCTCCGAGTCTGCTTTTGACCGCGCCTGGTCGCAGAACATTTACAATAGCGCTCAGTATAACACTATTAAAAGCTTCACAGCTTATGTGCGGGCTGTACGTGTTTTTTAACAATTCAGCACTATGTATTATAAACACACTGCGAAGTGGCGGTTGTTGCATAACATTATCCCGGGTGCCAATGAGAATGTGTTGTGTCATATGATTTCAAAATTTATCAGCTATCGCTCATATTCAACGCGTCTGGCTAGCGTGCTTTTTCAACGCGTGCTCATTTATTAATCGTTAGCAATGACACTTATTAATGCAAAAAGGAATAATGGTAGGAATAAAGGGATTTTGCACGCGATGAAGAGGCGCGCCAGCGGGTGATTTACTATTAATTTCTTCGCAATAACTTTGATAAAAAATAAGAATGGGAAGAGCCGTTCAAAGCCAGCCAATATGGCATGTATTCTAAGGTGTTGCATGGCTTATAAACCTTTGCCACCAAGGTGTAGAAAGACAAAGTTTTGTATAACGCCAGAAAAATAGTTTGAGAATGAAAAACGAAATGACAATGAAAGAAAAAGATTTAACTTTTTTGCCACCTTGCAAGAAAGAAAAGTGGAAGGTATACCCACATTAACTCATTTGGCTGCCTGCTCACGTACATAGCTAACACACAAAGACAGTCAAAAGAGAGAATCTTCTTGCCCATATTTGAAACCATCTAATCCAAATATTTACAAATTAAAATCAAATTTTATGAAAAAGAATTTTACAATTTTAGTGTTACTCTTTTTATTTGGAGTAAGTAGTTTTGCTGATTCGGTTGAAGTTGAAACTGCCGGTATTGTTGCAAAAAATTTCTATTTTTCTAAGCCAGATATTGTTATCAGCAAAAGTAGCGTAAAGATCAATCTTGCGTTTACAGCCAACGAAACAGCACAATCAGAAAATGCAGCTGATGAACCATTGTACTATGTGTTTAATATAAATCAAGATGATGGCTATGTTATAATTGCTGCAGATAATGATGTGTCGCCAATTTTATCCTATTCATTAAAGGGACACTATACAAATGAAAATCTGCCTCCTGCATATATTGAATGGATGGATAAATACAAAGTTGACATTAAATACGTTAAAGAAAATCATCTAAAGGCAGATAAAAAAATACAGAGGGAGTGGAATGATTTAATTAACGTGCAAAATACAAAATCTCAAAAAAGCAAGAGCGAAGTTGCTCCACTACTGACCACAACCTGGGGGCAAGGCAATTATTACAATGACTTGTGTCCATATGATTATTCGACCTCCCAAAATACATTAACCGGATGTGTTGCAACTGCAATGGCTCAAATAATGAAAAAATGGAACTATCCTGTTCAGGGAAGCGGGGATAACTCTTATTTATGTCCATTCTATGGAGCCCAAACGGCAAACTTTGGTGCAACTACTTACGATTGGGCGAGTATGCCCAATAGTATTACTTCAGCTAATAATGCAGTCGCAACACTTATATATCATTGTGGCGTAAGTGTTAATATGGATTACGGATTAAATGTAAGCAATGCCTATCCTGCGAATATTGATTATGCTTTGATAAATTATTTCAATTATTCACCTGCAATTCACGAGATATCCAGAGCGATTTGTTCTGATGATGAGTGGATGGGGATTTTGGAAAATAATTTAGATGCCGGAAGGCCAATTATATACGTTGGTTTTAATCCAGTTAACGGGGCAGGGCATGCCTTTGTTTGTGACGGATATGATGATGTTAGCCTTTTTCATTTCAATTGGGGATGGTCGGGAAGCTATGATGATTTCTTTAATCTTACCGCTTTAAATCCTGATGTCAATAATTTTAACTTCAATCAAATAATAATTAGCAATATTGAACCATATCCATCTGTTGGTATACCTGTAGTAACTACAACCTCTATCGCTGATATTACTGAAACTGCTGCTTCCTGTGGGGGGTATGTAATTTCGGAAAGTGGAAGTACAGTAACAGCAAAAGGAATTTGCTGGAGTACTTCTCAAAACCCAACAACAGCTGACAGTCATACATTAGATGGTGCAGGTTTTGGTGTCTTTAGTAGTAATTTAACAGGGCTTACCGCCGGTACATCATATTATGTTAGGGCATATGCTACGAATAGTACAGGAACTGCTTATGGAAGTCAGGTTAACTTAACAACTATATCATCATCAGAATGCTGGAAAAAAGTTGACGTAAGTACTTCGGATAATTTTACTGTTGGTTTAACTAACGACGGAAAATTATTTGCATGGGGTTATAATGATGTAGGACAGTTAGGTGTTGGAAATATTAGTAATCAAAACATCCCTGCTCAGGTTGGAACAAATAATGACTGGAAAACATTTGCAGTTGGAGAAAGTAATGCTATAGCAATAAAAAATAATGGTACTTTATGGACTTGGGGTTCCGGATCAACTTTAGGGGATAATATAAATATCGATGTTAATTATCCAATACAAATAGGGACGGATGTTGATTGGAAAGAGGTAGCAGCTGGATGCTATCATGTTTTTGCTATAAAAAATAATGGTACTTTATGGGGAACAGGAAGTAATGAATATGGACAATTAGGCATTGGATCAACTATAGATGAAAATATTTTTATTCAAATAGGAACAGAAAATAATTGGAAGCAAATTTCCGGAGGTTGTGATTTTACTGTTGCGGTTAAGCAGGATGGGACTTTGTGGGCATGGGGGAATAATGATGAGGGGCAATGCGGACTCGGATTTGTGGGGAGTTTTGCAAAAACTCCATACCAAATTGGTAATCTTATGGATTGGGATTATGCAGAGGCTGGCGGCAGGCATGTTTTTGCATTAAAAAATGATGCTACATTATTTGCCTGGGGGGCAGGTAATGTAGGGCAATTAGGTTTAGGATCTGCCAGCCAATGGGGGCTGGACGTTCCTACCAGTCTTGAAGGAACTTGGAAGTATATTTCTGCCGGATCAGATCATAGTACTGCCGTTAAATCAGATGGATCATTATGGGTATGGGGAGGCAATTTTATGGGAGCCTTAGGAATAGGATATACAGATGGCTATCTAAATACCCCTTTCCAAAACGGAACTTCTCTGGACTGGAAAGAAGTTCATAATGGGGGATATAATTCAACTGCTATTAGAAATGACGGATCATTATATGCGTGGGGGAATAATGAATATGGGCAGATTGGTAATGGAACGACCGGCGGCTATTATCAATTATCACCACTAGTAATAAACTGCCCGGTTTATTCTACTGTATTAAATGATAATTGTACAGATGCAATTATATTAACACAAAAATTAAGCTGCATACCAATATCCGGGACAACAGTAAATGCTACCCAGTCAATACCTGCAATTATATGTGGTGGTTATACAGGTACAGCGGATGATGATGTTTGGTATAAATTCAATGCTTTATCTGCAGATCCAACCATTACAGTTGCCGGGGATCCTGGCTTTGATGCCGTTGTCGAACTTTTATCAGGTTCGTGTGATGGCACGAACATAAGCTGTGCCGATTTTACAGGGAGTGGAGGAGCAGAAACAATCAATGCAGCTGGTTTAACAATCGGGGCACCTTATTATGTACGCATATATAGTTATTCTATAGCTACTAATGGCATTTTTACAATTTGCGTATCTGGCACTCCTTCTGCAACGGGAAATGATAATTCGACATCAGCAAATATCCTAACCCAAAATACTATATGTACAGAATCTTATGGTTCAACAATAAATTCTACACAGTCGGATAATACAAATGAGTGTGGTGGTAATGCAGATGACGATGTATGGTTTTCATTCGTGGCAAAGTCCGAAACGCCAATTATTACAGTTGTTGGGTCAAATTTATTTAACCCTGTTTTAGAGTTATTAAATGATACTAAAGTAAATATTACTTGTTCAAATGCCACAGGAAATGGTGGTGCAGAAATTATCAATGCCATGGGTTTAGAAATTGACTCAACTTATTATATACGGGTTTTCAGTTTTGGCACAGATACATACGGAACTTTTAGTATTTGCGTTAGTGGCAGTTTCAATACAAATGATATTTTTGAAAATGAAGTCGGGAACCAAATTAATATTTTTCCAAATCCTGTTTCTAATGAATTAACCATAGAAATTAGAGGTAATAAAGAAGTAACAGGATTTGAAATATTAAATTCATTAGGACAAGTTGCTTTCAATGGAAATTTAGTAGAAAAAGCTACTATAAGTACAAGTAATTTTGCGCCTGGAATTTATCTGATTAAACTTATAAATGGAAAAACATTTAAATTTAAAAAGATAATAAAAGAATAGCCAACACACACACAGGCTGGCACATTGGCAGGCCGATCAAATCCAACGCTAAAGCCAAAACCCTCTCAAGAGCCAGCCTGTTTTCTCTAGCTAGCGCGCATATTCAATGTGTCTGGCGAGTGTGCGTTTGCAACGCGTGCTCATTTATTAATCGTTAGCAATGACACTTATTTATGCAAAAAGGAATAATGGTTTAAATGAAGGGATTTAACACGCGTTGAAAAAGCGCACCAGCCGGGCTAGTGAGTATTGACGTTCATACAGCAATCTTACTTATTAAAGACCAAAGCATGCGAAGGGCTCAGCTCAACCGGATGGTACGATAGTTTTGATTTGCGTAATCCTTCAATACCAAGATCTTCTTCGCGGTTGATGTATCTGATGCCTTTAGATACTATATGTTTGGCAGTTTCTCTGTTCACCAACTGGTACAGGCCTTTGTATTCCTTCAGTGCTTTTTCGAAGTGAACTACATACGTTGAGGCATTTAACCGTTCGTAAATGGAGAACGCAACCGGCCGGCCATCGGCACGGATCAATAGGCCTTCCTCTCCGAGGAGGGCAAAATGTGCTAAAACAAAATCGAGTGCTTTTACTTCATATCCGAGATAAAAGTCGGTATTTAAGTCGTCGCTGCTATAAATAGTATTCAGCAGTTGGTGGCAGTAGGCAATATTATCGGCTGAAATTGGTTCGGAGGTCCAGGGATTATTTGTTTCAAACTGATTAATCAGGTTTCGTTTGGACTGATAATCCCTTCCTTTAAGTAAGGCAAGATTTTCAGCTAAATAAAGGTAATTATCGAATTCGCGGATCTTCACCAGATCAAAATGAGCTGCAAACGTGGCATGATGCTCCATGAATTCGTCGGATGCACCAAAAATGGTCAGTTTATAATCTAATGATTGCGCGTAGCGGATAATATTTTCCTGCAATGAAAATGGAAACTCACCAAAGGGTTTAAGTAAATGT
Source organism: uncultured Lentimicrobiaceae bacterium (assembly GCA_964511085.1). Taxonomy (GTDB): domain Bacteria; phylum Bacteroidota; class Bacteroidia; order Bacteroidales; family DASVHX01; genus DASVHX01. The sequence continues at coordinate 24,055 of CAZEDO010000019.1, read as the reverse complement.
TCCTGGCCGTCCTCTACAGTTGTGAATTTAAAAAGTAATGTATTGTCCACTACTGCCCATTGATAATGGTAGAGCTTTTCCCACGAAACCAAACTGCAAAATGTGAAAGCACACAGGCAAATGGAAGAATCTTTATTCAGATAAAATTCAATGGCTTCTTTATCGTCAATCGTAACTTGTTTGAACGCTATTTCATTCATTTTAATCAATAGAATTAATCTGCTTTTTCTGAAGCAGCATTGGAGTATAATCCGTCATTTTTTCAAAGCCAAGGTTCTCGTAGATGCCCACACTACCCGGAGCAGCTATTAAACCTATCCAATGAATGTTGTTTTGCCTGCAATAATCGGTTAACCGGCCTACAAGTTCTCTGGCAATACCGTGCCTGCGGTAATTTTCGGCTACAAAAACATCTTGTATGTAAGCATCGCTGAAAGAATCGGAGATAACACGGCCCATACCAACCAGCGTACCATTATCCCAGGCAGTGAGGAAGTAAAAACTGTTCACTATCAATGTGCGAACCTGTTCCGGCGAACACTGTTCGTCCCACCAGCCGGCAGCTTTGTACACATCGCAAAGCTTGCTTAAATCACTATCCTCTATCTTTGTTTTGTAATGGATCATGCGAATGTTGCTGGATTATATTTTAATCTTTCTTTGGATTTAATTCCCCGCAGCATGCTGCGTTTTTTACTAATATAAGGAGAATTGAGTATAAAGGAGTCTGTATTTGTAATTCTTCTGAATTCTGTCTTCTGACTTCTGTATTCCGACACCCCACTGCTTTGCTGCATGGTAGTTCATTAGTCATTTCCTCCTGAAATTCCTTCATTGCCGGTCAGCGTTATACATTATCTTTAATGCCGGCAAAGATAACCGGATGAATTAGCAAAGTTATGAGATTTATGTGGAAACCTATAAACAAATTCATATATTTGAAAGTACTTTGCACCTGAATAGCAGGATCATCTCAAGCCATTTTAGTATCTTGCATCAGTTTAAAGCCTGAATAATATGACTTACAGCAGCCTTGCCATCTGGCGCATAGAATGTTGGTTAAAGATTTAAAGTAAGCCCCTGGAGAATTAGAAAAGCATTAAACAACCCTTTTTGGCAGGCTTAACAATTGAAGCAAAAAACTAAATATTTCATTATGAAAAAAATCCTGTTGATTTCAATGTTAGTCATTTCAACACTAAGTTGTAAAAAAGATGTTAAAGATGTTAAGAATGGCACCGACAAAACAATTACCGGCAAGATTACCCTGAAAGGTGTATTTCTTGACGATATTGCTGATTTATGCAATGTATCCGTTTCTCTTAATGATAAGTATTTTGCAGTAACAGATTCCCTGGGGGAATTTCTGTTTAAAAATTTACCAGCGGGCGATTATACAATGAAAATTGACTGTTATGGATTTGAACCATTGATATGTATTGCATTTAAATACCTTGCTAATGATACTATCCTGCCAGTTGAAAAAGATGTTTTTACATTATCAAAGTACCCGCAAATAGAAATTGATACCTTCACGATTGCCGGCGATGGATATGCTATAGTTAGAGGAAGATGTCTCGATGGTATAAGCAATGTTACTGATCCAAAATTGGATATTATTCTGCTTGGCGACACACTGAATACAGTTGACAAGTACAACTTTGATTATATAAGTCCAGGATATGCAATGCAGGATTTAGAACCTGATGGCTCCTTTCATAAAGAATTTAGTGTTTCTGGTATCTATGGCCATAATTTTCCCGAGACTGTTAAGAAGGTTTATTATCGCATCTATATTGCCAGTAAAGGAAGTGTAAATAATTTTTTAGGAACAGGTTGCAATGTTTATATCTGTTCGAAAACCGGAAGTGATGTTGTTGAATATAAACTCAACTAATACACGCTGGAGCAAGTCCCCGGTTGCGATCACTTTTCAAATGGAGCAATTAAACACAAGCAGTTTCGTTTACAATGATGGTAGCGACAAGCATAAAACACGACCGTAAAGGACATTTAAGAAAGATAGCACAACGACAAAAAACTTTTTTTGGACAAGATAAATGATAATAGACACAAAATTTAATGTTCACTCTGACGCACAAGGTGGCGACCCGGACATAACCAGTCCAACACTTCGCTTATATCATAAAATTTTGTGGAGTAAGCCCTTGCCTAGTGGACAAATTTTTGAACTGACAAATATAAAGAGTGGAGCTTATTTATATCATAAATCGGAACTCGGAGAATTCTTTTTTGGAAGCGATTCAATAACTCACTCATACAGGCACCACAAAAGAAAAGAATGGTTAACAAAGCAAATTCAAAACGAAGTAAACGAACTTTATGAAACAGGTTCGACAGTTGGTTCCTTTACAATATTTCCTAACAACCGAGTTGACAAAAAACACACAATAAATCAAGCACGGGGTGTGAACAGTTTCATCGACGACAGATTTGACTTGACATTGGAGTGCATACGACAATATTACTTAGGACAAGAAAGTCCGCTTTACTGCACATTTTTGAGATACAAAGACTTCTTCGACTTGTTTGAGAGTTTTGCTGTTTATGTCAAGTTTTTCTTACTTGACGACCTTGTTGACGAAAATCAAAAAATAAAATTTTACTTGCCGTTTGACGACTTCAAAACTAAACCAATATTTTCAGACATTGATGAATATTTGATCTATAAAAAAGGAGTAATGAACTTCATTGAATCACGAAATAAAAGAATTGAAACCTACGCAACCCAGCGGACAAAACGATAGAATGTAAGCTGCTAACAACTGTTTGCTGTAAGAGGCGGTGAACTGGTTAAATGAAGGTTCGAATTTCTATCAAAGTATGGTGCAGGTTGATGATTTAGTACTTCAAAATGGCATCTTGCGGCAAGCGCCAACCCGTTGGCACACATTATAAGAATGAACGTGAAATTATATCGCTACCTGATAATAATTCTTCTTATAATAAGCTCTGTGGCAAAATCACAGAACAGAGAATTTATTATTGGATCACTGATTGGATTTTATGGTATTGAAAATAAAGGAGAGATTAAAGACATGTATTCCCAATCCAATGGTAAAGTTTGGGGAACTGGCGGAATATCTGCGGGACTTAATGTTAAACATGGCTTTTCAAAAAACAGTTACGGTGCCTTGGAAATAAGATATATCCGAAAGGGAAGTATTTATGAGTTTATTTCATCTACAGGTATGGGTGCATCTGAATCAATACACCTTAACTATTTCGAAATACCATTATCGTTCGGACTAACAATTAAATTAAAGAAAAAATATCTATTATTTGAAGCAGGTCTGGCTTATGCAAGAATGTTCTCTTCAAAAATGGTAATAAGTAGCTTAAACCCGTGGGATTATTCTTCAAAACTAACAGGTTTCAAACGGAATGACATCTCATACGTTGCGAATATAAAATACCCGGTTATAAGAAACGAAAAACTATTACTTGGCTGTCGGTTCTCCTACTCATTGCTTACTATTCATTCACTGTACAAATTGTACAATATGGACTATGGTGTAGAACTTTATTACTTAATAATTACGAAGCAATGAATGACTTGTGCAAACAGAACTTTAAGATCAACTGGACAGCATTGGCCTGTGGTCATCCCAACAAAGGTATTCTGGACCTGCTTCAGAACAAGATCACAGCTACACGCGCTCCTGTTAAAGTTCCGGGCATAGGACCTTCAACGATTAATCTTGTAAGGCCTTACGTTACGATGTAGCTCTGAGGCAAGTCGAAATCTTTACTGTGTTCAGTGTCATCGGAACTGATAAGTTCGGTGTTGTGGTCTTTAATATGCTGTTTAAAAAATCGTTTTCTCCGGGCATCTCTTCTCCGGGCTTTCAGGAAATCGATAAAATACCCTGTGCCTAGGAACAGCAGCATGACCATTAGGATTGAAAGTACAAACAGGTATCCGTCACTGGCAAAGCCTGTACCTGCATAGCAATTGCCAATTGCTAAGAAGAACGCACATGTTAAGAGCTTTTTCATTACAAGTGATCTTAGTGGATTATAGATTTTAAACAGCCGTTTTCAAAGCTGTACAAATATAGTTCAATCAGATATAAAATGCAACTGCTGCGGTAATATTGTGCAGGTTCATTTTCCATAAAGTATAGTGCGTTGGCAGGCGAAGCTTTGGTTGTGGATAAATTTGCCATGCCATAGGTTTAAGGCATTTAAACCGGATGCACTAAGTTGACTGAGGCTTAATGCTTAGATAGATCTGATGAATCGGTATGTAATTTAAATTAAACTAATTCCAAATAGTACTATCGTTCTAATATTCCGGTGAATTGTAAAGATCAGTTTTATATCTTTACATTAATATATGTAAATGTTCAACCTAACAACTATGCCACAACAAGTAAAACGCCTGATCATAGTATTTGCAATATTTATCGTATCGTTTCTGATAATGCGTCAAATACTTACGCCAAAAACTTTTGGAGAGTTAGGACATTATCGCGCACTTTCGATAAAGGAAAATGCGATGAAAGAGATGCATTATGCCGGTGCTGCTAAATGTGTTAAGTGTCACGACGATATCCACCTGGATAAATCTCTGGGATTTCATGCAAAACTTAAATGCGAAGTATGCCACGGCCCGGCTTTAAAACACGTCCTTTATGCCGACAAATTTGCGGGTAAGGATTTACCGGATTCGTTATTGCTCTATAAACCCGACAAACGGACAGATTGTGCCCTTTGCCACGAAAAAAATGCAGCACGTATCAAGATAGTTTTCGATACCATCGATAATACAATGATCAAGCAGGTAAACACCATGAAACACAACCTGGTTGATAAGAATACGAAAGAAGAATTGAAGTGTATCGATTGCCATAACCCACATCAGCCATGAAAGAGAATAAATCAAAATTATCGAGGAGAGATTTCTTCAAAACCGGATCAATCATTGTCGGAGGAATTGCTGTGGCATCAGCCTTTATTCCGTTTGATGGTGTATTGTTTGCCTCTGAACCTCCCAAAGGGAAAGGCAAATGGTATGGGATAGGCATTGATATTAACAAATGCATTGGCTGTGGCAAATGTGCCAGCGCCTGCAAACTGGAGAATAATGTGCCTAAGGAGCCATTCTATTTCCGCTCGTGGGTGGAGCAATACACAATTAAAAACGATGGTACTGTTAACGTAGAATCGCCTAACGGGGGAATTGACAGCTTTAAACAATCAGTGCCTGATAATGAGATATTCAAGTCGTTCTTTGTTCCCAAGATGTGCAACCATTGTGCCAAATCGCCATGTACACAGGTTTGTCCGGTAGGGGCAACATATGAAACCCCCGAAGGCGTAGTTCTCATTGATGATAATTATTGTATCGGATGCAGGTATTGCGTTCAAGCGTGTCCTTACGGATGCAGGTATATTCACCCCGACAAAGGGACTGCCGACAAATGTACACTGTGCTTTCACCGTCTGCAGAAAGGTTTACAACCGGCATGTTTTGAAATATGCCCTACCGAAGCAAGAATATACGGAGACCTGAACGATCCTGGAAGTAAACTTAACTACTTCCTTAAAAATCATACGTGTATGGTAATAAAACCTAATCTGAATACAGGTTCAAAACTATTTTATAACGCACTAAGCCCTGAGGTAAGATAACATGCAAAATCATATTCAAGATTTATACGAAGTTCTTTCAAAAGTAGAGGGGTATGTTTATCCTAATGAAATTGAACTTAACTGGAGTATTCTCATTGTACTATACCCATATATTACCGGATTGGTTGCAGGAGCATTTATTCTTGCTTCTCTCGAACGAATATTCAAGTTGCACATCCTCAAACCAACTTATGGCCTTGCTTTAATCACAGCATTATCATTCATGCTGGTAGCTACATTGCCGCTGGTGAGCCACCTCGGTAAACCAATGCGGGCTTACGAGATAATGATTACACCGCACTTGAGTTCGGCAATGGCAATTTTTGGATTCGTTTACTTATGGTACCTCATGGTTGTACTGCTGCTCGAAATATGGTTCGACTACCGCCGCGATATGATTATATGGGCCGGGGAAACAACAGGATTTAAACGATTTTTATACAGGGCCTTATCGCTCTGGACAACCGACATTTCGCCAAAAGCAGTTGCCCTGGATGACAAACTCGGGTATATAGTTACTGTTATAGGTATTCCATCGGCATTTCTGCTACATGGATATGTAGGTTTCATTTTTGGATCGATAAAAGCAAACCCCTGGTGGTCCACTGTGCTGATGCCGGTTATATTTCTATTCTCAGCAATGGTTTCGGGTATTGCATTGGTCATGTTTATATATATTAATCTTACCAGGATTCGTAAAGTGAAGATTGATATGGCATGTCTGGATATGATTGCGAAGTATTTGTTCTATTTCCTGATCATTGATTTCACGCTTGAAGGTTTGGATCAGATTCATAGGATTTACGTTGCGGAAGAATCATTCGAGGCTTTACATAAACTGGTGTTTGGCAAACTATTTTTTACATTGTTTATCATGCAGGGTTTATTAGGTACCATTGTGCCATTGCTTACCCTTGGAACACTTCAGTTTTTCAAACCAAAAGAACAGATCAGAAAAGTAATATACATGGTTGTTGCTGCATTGATCCTCATGGGGATATTCTTCATGCGTTGGAATGTGGTTATTGGCGGGCAATTATTCTCGAAAAGCTTTTATGGTTATACCAGCTTCAAAATAGGGCTGATAGGGGCAGAAGGGTACCTGATGGCAGCAGTATGGCTAATTGTACCGTTTTTTATCCTCGCATTCCTGCTTTGGCTGTTGCCACCATGGAAAAAGAAAGGTGAAGCTGATGAAATCAGGGTTGCTTAATGGTAAACTGAGTTATCGTTTGTAAATATTCAACAAAGGCAATGATAGTCTGTACTTGGTTCTTAATTGCCTGGTAAAAACAATAGGATGAGCCCACATCGAAAAGTCTTTTTTGCCACAAAGGCACCAATACTCAAAGTTTCACTAGAAAATTTAGCTGAATATCTATGCTTTGTGCGACTTGGTGTCCTGGTGTCTTTCTGGCATTTCTTTATTTTATAGTTTTCGGAGTAGACTCAATCGGATTAAATCTAAACTACTGATATTTCCGTGTTGGCTAATATTTTCTAATCATTTTAAGTAAGGAGGAATTTATGATGAATCCCGATGAATTTGGAAAAGAAGATTTAAACAAAATCCTGAGCCGTCTTGATATGCTCGAAGAGCGGCTCGAACTCTTAGAATCGAATAAAGAACAATTCAGACGTGTTCAAACTCTCCGCGAAAGAGAAGCGGAAGAGGAAGATTCGAAATTTATCGATGTTGATTTCTCGTTAAGCGCACCATTTGAAAGCAAACTTGGTGAGTATGGTTTAGCCTGGTTGGGTAATATCGTATTGTTTTTTGCGATAGCCTTAATGTGGCAGTATTTTAATGATGCCGGCAAACCACTGATATCTTGTATAGTGGGTGTTGTAAGTGTGGCCGGCGTTTTTATTATGTCCCATTATTTCCGGAAAAGCTTTACATATCTGTCCTTCATGTTTAATCTTTTCGGATTTATTATTTTGTACTATATCATTCTGCGGCTCCATTATTATAATGCGAAGCCGTTCTTCACAAATGAAGTAATTACTGTGGTTTTACTGTTGGCAGTAGTTGGCATCCAGCTGTATTTTGCAGTTGTAAAAAAATCGCAGGTGCTGGCAGCCCAGGCGTTCACTCTGGCAATGGTTACCGCTTTCGTTTATAGTCAGATACATGCATTCTTTTTGATTTCTCTTGCAACCACAGCGTTGGGACTTTATGCGTTCTGGAAATTCAATTGGTGGAAATCAATGATTTTTATCTTGTGCATCAGTTTCTTCTTCCATCTTGTATGGTTGCTTAAGAATCCTGTTTCACTGATCACTTCACCGGCTGATCTGACTTATTTCTATTCATACATCTATTTTTCAGCAATAACTGCCTTGTATTCATTGATGGTGTTCAGGAAACCCGACAAAGCATACCCTGAAAATATTGTGCTTACAACTATTCTGCTGGCAGGGATAGCTTACTCGGTTTACTTGCTTGCGCTGGTGTTTCTCCATTATCCAACCAAATATGTTCAATTTTTTACATCAATTTCGGTTTACTGCATTGCCTATTCAGTTATCCTTAAGTTTTATTCGCCCTGGAAGTATTCGCCGGCACTATATGCATTGTTCGGGTTTGTGGCTATAAGTGTAACTATATTTGGTATTTATCATTTCCCCGATGCATTCCTGTTACTTATCTGCCAAAGTTTCCTGGTGTTGGCATTAGCGCTCTGGTACAGGTCGCAGATAATAACACTCATGAATACATTTCTGATGGTAAGCCTGGTAGTGCTTTATTACAATCTTTCGGGAAACCTGCAGGTGGTTAATTTCTCTATCCCGATAGTGGCATTTTTATCGGCAAGGATTATCAAATGGCAAAGTGAGCGGTTGAATATAAAAACTGAGTTCATCAGGAACATCTACTTATTCACATTGTTTTTCTCGTTGCTGATTGCTACTTACAAAGGATTACCGGGACAATATATAACTGTTTCGTGGCTTTGTATTGCCGGTATTTATTTCGGGCTGAGTATAATTATTAAAAGCATCAAATACCGTTGGATGGCTATGGCCAACCTACTGGTATCAGCGTTCTATTTATTTCTGGTCGATCTGGCAAAAATCGACCTTGTCTTCAGAATACTGGCTTTTCTTGTTTTTGCAGTAATTTCAATAGTAATCTCAACCTACTATGTGAGGAAACTTAAGCAAAAAGGTAATGATGATGAGGTTGAAGCGGAAACCAAGAATTAGGCGTTAAATTGAAATCGGATTAAAATCCCTGGTGCTGAGAAAAGTGTCAGGGATTTTTTGTCTTTAGCTAAGCAGAAAAGCAAAGAACCAATTGTATCTGAAACATGAATTTCAAAGTAAAGCAGTTGAATGATGGTATCCTGGTAGTAATTTAACAGGCTAAGCAAAAATGGTCAACAGATTAAAGATGATGTCCAGCACAGAACAGCATTTGTACCTTGCGATGGAGCGATACATAAAGATGCAATAATCTAATTCACATCTTCAAACAAATTGTGCTCTTAAGTTGTTTTCAAGTTATCTTAAACTCTTTTTCATATGAACAAAGGAAGACTGGAAGCTTTCAGCGATGGCGTGCTGGCCATTATAATCACAATTATGGTACTTGAACTGCGAATGCCACGGGCAGACACACTTGTTTCGTTACGGCCGCTAATCCCTGCATTTCTTAGTTATCTGTTAAGCTTTATTTACCTCGGAATCTACTGGAACAACCACCACCACTTGCTGCATACGGTAAAAAAAGTGAGCGGAAATATCCTCTGGGCTAACCTGCACCTGTTGTTCTGGTTGTCACTGGTCCCTGCCGTAACTGCCTGGATGGGCGAAAACCACTTTGCCACTGCACCTACTGCCATGTATGGGTTCGTTTTGCTTATGGCAGCAATCGCTTATTATGTCTTACAGCTTGCAATTCTAAAAACGCAGGGCAGTGAATCAATACTGGCAAGAGCATTGGGTGCTGATTACAAAGGAAAGATATCAATTGTACTTTACGTCCTTGCAATACCGCTGTCATATTTCAATCAATGGTTAGCGGATGGTATTTATGTGCTGGTTGCCCTTGTATGGCTCGTCCCCGATAAACGCATTGAACGCATCTTCAACGAAATGCAGGAATAACAGCGCTTATAATAAAGGACTTTATCAAGAAATTATCTTTATGAAATAAACGGAATTTACGGAGAACTTTGCAATTGTTGTGATTGAACTCTAAAATTAGTCCGTAAGAATGCTTATTTTTATACTTCTGCTAAAAACCTCAGGATATGTTGCTAAAAATAGGATCAGTTGGCGATGATGTTAAAAAACTTCAAACCCGATTAGGTATAAAACCGGACGGCTCATTCGGGCAAAAAACTGAGTTAAAAGTGAAGGAATGGCAAGCGGCAAACGGCCTTGATCCGGATGGCAAAATAGGGGATATAAGTTGGCGTGTTATGTTCCCTGTTACAGCACCGGAAGTCTTTAGTATCCCACAAGGCGCATTTAAACTGACAAACCTTAACGGGCATATTCCTCCTGATGTAATTGCTCAGATACCCGATACTGCAACAAAATTTGATATAACCAACGTACTGCGGCTTGCACACTTTCTGGCACAGTGCAGCCATGAAAGTACTGGTTTTAAGAACAAGTATGAAAAACTCAGCTATTCGGCAAAGGGATTGAAAGAGACCTTTGGGAAGTATTTTCCTGATGGGAATTTTGCTGCCTATGCTAAAAATCCTGCCTCTATAGGAGCAAAGGTTTATGCCAACAGGAATGGTAACGGGAACGAGGCAAGCGGGGAGGGATATAAATTCAGGGGGCGTGGCTATATCCAGTTAACCGGTAAGAATAATTACGTCAGCTTCGCGGAGTTTATCGGAGAGGACACAGTTGCCAATCCTGACCTCGTGGCTACCAAATACCCATTGTCTTCAGCTGCTTTCTACTTCCAATCACGTGCTATCTGGCCCGTATGCGACAAGGGAGATACTGTGGCAGTGGTGACAGCAGTCACCAAACTCGTAAATGGCGGAATAAACGGATTGGAAGAGCGGAAAAATTACTTCAACGAATACTACAGCTTGCTAAAGTGATGATATTGATTTAGCATGAAATAGTTTGGATTGGAACGAAATTATCTGCTTTGGCGTGGATAGGAAATGATTCATGCTTATTTGAATTAAAGGAAACCGGGCATTCCGGTTTTTTAATTTACAGACAGAAATATATACAAATTAATTAGTTTTGTATTAGGGGATTTTAACTGAAACAAACTTAAAACATAGCTTATGAAAAAGATAATTTTATGGATATTCATAGGGATTGTCGTAATTGTTGCATCGGTATTAGGAACTCTGATGATTTTCGAAAAGAATGCCCTGGTAATATCAAAAGGCAAGGTGATTGAAAATTATCCGGTTGAAAAACCGGCATTACTTGTGATCGATATTCAGGAAGGACTCACAGGTTCGCTTTCTTCCAGCGAATGTTATACCAAAGGATCGGATGCGTACATTAACAAAGTCAACACGCTGATTGAAAAATCGAATGAAGATTCATTGCCGGTGATATATGTGCGGAATGAAATCACAAATTGGTTTATTAATCTGCTGAACAATTCATATGCAAAGGGAAATCCCAGTGCCGGTTTTGACAAGCGGTTAAAGATCACTTCCGGTTATCTGATAACAAAGGATAAGAGCGATTCATTTTGCAATCCTGCATTGGATAGCATTCTGATTAAAAATAAAGTGAACAAACTCTTTGTTGTTGGATTAGATGCTGCCTTTTGTGTGAATTCAACTATTGATGCTGCTAAAAACAGGGGGTATAAAATAGCTGTTATCAGTGATGCCGTTTTGTCAAAAAGTGATACGATGAAAATCAGGATGCTAAACGAGTACCGTATCAAAAATGTCGAAATAATGGCTTCTGAAGAGTTTTTGAAAAGACAATAGTTACCTTAATGCTGACAGTACCTGATTACTGGCGAATTTGGTAAAATTTCAATTTGTTTATCGTGAAGATCTTTGCTAAGCATAGCTGTATTAATGAATACTACCTGTCGTAAACATTAATCATGGCAGGTTGTTATAAGTATGAACACAAACAATACATTTGGCCATTAATTGTGAGTAGTAAAGTAAGATTGTCGAAAAATTTCACACTACTTTTGAGATTGTAAGAAATGAAAAACATTGATAAAACCAGGCCGGTGATGGTTACCGGGGCAACAGGTTATGTTGCAGGGTGGATTGTAAAAAAGTTACTGGAGGAAGGTCTTACCGTTCATGCCCCTGTACGCAACACTGAAAACAAGGAAACGCTGAAATACCTGGATGCCATAGCTGAGAAAACAAAAGGGATATTGAAGTATTTTAAAGCTGACCTGCTTATTGAAGGCTCATATGATGAGGCCATGCTAGGTTGCGAATTAGTCTTTCATACTGCTTCTCCTTTTATCAATCAGGTTAAAGATCCGCAAAAGGATCTGGTTGACCCGGCACTGAAAGGAACAAAGAATGTGCTTAATTCAGTAACCCGGACTGAATCCGTTCAAAGGGTTGTGCTCACAAGCAGTTGTGCAGCAATTATTGGTGATTCCAGAGACTGCGAAAGCTACCCAAATGGTATAGCTACAGAAGCGCAATGGAACACTACTTCAACGCTTGAACATCAGCCATATTCCTATTCTAAGACAGCAGCAGAACTGGCTGCATGGGAAATTAATAATGCACAAAACCGATGGGATTTAGTCGTAATTAATCCGTCTCTTGTAATAGGGCCGGGAATAAACCCCAATGCGACTTCGGAGAGCTTTAACCTCCTGCGGCAATTAGGTGATGGAAGTATGAAAACGGGCGTTCCTTCATTTTATATTGGTGTTGTGGATGTAAGGGACCTGGCCGAAGCTCATTTTGCAGCCGGATTCAAACCGGATGCAGCAGGCAGGCATATCATCTCGGCTGAAAATACAGATTTCCTGACTTTAGCCCTCATGGTGCGAAAGAAATTTGGAGACGCATACCCTCTTCCTCAAAGGACTTTACCTAAATTTCTTGTATGGTTGGCAGCACCAATGGTGGGCTTCAAGCGAAAAATGATCAGTCGCAATGTTGGATATCACTGGAGAGTTGATAATACCAAAAGTATTAAACAGTTAGGAATGAAATACAGGCCTGTTGAAGGATCCATCGTCGATTTTTTTCAGCAGATGATAGATAATAAAGTGTTCGGTTTAGCGCGGAAGTAATTCGCAAACTAGATGAGGTTGGCTGATGAAGCGAAAAAATAAATGAGCTACCAAGCCGCAGAGTAGCGGGGGAGCAGAATATAGAAACCAGAAGAATTTTCAAATTCTGACTCCTGTATTCTGTATTCTCCTCAGAAATAGAGTAAAAACGCAGCAAGTTGCGGGGAATTAAACCCAAAGAAAGATTAAAAGACACCTTAATAAATGAGGTTTATGACAAATTCAAATCAAGTTGTACATGGCGTTAAAACAAAAGCCGGACTTATTCTGCTTTTTAGCTTGTTCATTTCTATTGTGGGATATTCGCAGACTACGTTGGACGGCAGTTTCATGCACGATGGAATTCTGCGTACCTATCGTGTGTATATTCCAGCTGTTTACAATCCGGACGTTCCTGTTCCTCTGCTCTTCAATCTGCACGGTTATGGTTCGAATAATATTGAGCAGGAAATTTATGGCGATTTTCGTCCGATAGCGGATACCGCAGATTTCATTATTGTACATCCCAATGGTACGTTCGACTTCCAGAACAATCGGTTTTGGAATACATTTGGAACATCTACTGTGGACGACATTGGATTTCTCTCCGCACTGATTGATACATTAAGTGCAGATTTTGCAATAGACCAAAACAGGATTTACAGCACTGGCATGAGCAACGGAGGGTTCATGAGCTATGAACTTGCTTGCGGGCTGAGTGACAGAATTGCCGCAATTGCTTCAGTTACCGGAAGTATGACTTTTGCCCACATGAATTTATGCGATGCCAGGCATCCGACGCCTGTGATGGAAATCCATGGAACAGCTGATGCTACTGTTCCTTATATTGGTAATACGCTTTTTGTTCCTGTTGATACGCTGGTTAACTTTTGGGTACAGTTCAATAATTGTTCTATAATTCCAAGTGTTAACCAGTTGCCTGATATAAATACGCTTGATGGTTGCACTGCTGAACTGTATGTTTACGATGGAGGCGATCTTGGAAGTAAAGTCGAACTTTATAAAATTATTGGTGGTGGCCATACCTGGCCGGGAGCCCCGGTAATTGTTGGTGTTACAAATATGGATTTAAGTGCTAGTGCTGAGATCTGGCGTTTTTTTACCCGCTATGATCTGAATGGATTAATAACAACCGGAGTTGAAGCCAGAATAGAACAGGCTTACTCATATAAAGTTTACCCGAATCCCGGCAAAAACAATTTTACGATAGACCTGCCCGGTTCTTCTGAAAAAACTATCCTGATTACCGACTTCATGGGACGATTAGTTCAGCGTTTCACATGTTCCGGCAATAAAGCTTATCTAAATATTGAAAATAAAGGGCTGTATTTTATTACAGTTTCTGCGAATAACAATACTTCGACAGAAAAAGTAATCAGCTATTAGAAAGACCTGTGCTTGCTGAAATACTACCAGTTATGCCGGTACAGATTAACTCCTGCTATATTGTTGCAATACGATACCACTTACAATAAATGCAAGACCTGCCATTGTTGAGACCATGATTTGTTCGCCAACAACAACGGAAACAATCAGCAGAGAAAGAAAAGGTGCGATGTAGATCATATTAGTGACTCTGGCAGTTGTGGACGAGAGTGTAAGCGCCTTTAGCCAGAAGATAAATGTGAACCCCATCTCAAAAAAACCGATATAAGTAACGCCGAGCATTCCTTTGGTATCAGGAATAATAAAGTTTCCGGTTACCAATGTATAAATGAGAATGTAGATAAATCCGAAAACAAAGTTTAGGAAGAGTTTGCTCACTTCTTCGCGTTTATCTTTTACATTAAGTATCCAATAAAACGCCCAAAAGCAAGCACTGCCAAGGGCAAGCCCGACGCCTAAAGGGCTTGTCAACCTAAAGTTAAGGATATTGCCTTGTGTGGCAATGATAAACGTCCCGAAAAAGCTTATACAGATAGCTAGAATACTTTTCCATCCTATTTGCTGCTTAAGCATTGGAATTGATAATAAAACCAGCATCACCGGCCATACATAGTTGAGAGCGACTGCCTCCTGGGCTTGCAGGATAGAATAGGCTTTGAGCAAAACCAGGTAATAGATAAAAGGGTTAAAAAAACCCAACAATGCGGAATGGACAATTTCTTTACCTTGAATTACCCTTAGAAGACCTGTTTTTCGCTGCAGGATCAATACAAAACCTATAGCGCAAAGGGAAACCAGCGTGGCATAAAAAAGCAACTGTATATAATTCAGATACTTCAATGAGAGCTTAAATGCTGACCCTATGGTTGCCCACAATAAAATTGTAATAGTTGCGAATAGATAAGCTTTGTGCTGCTGCTGCATCGGACAAAGATAAATGGAATCTTAATAATTTGCATGATTGACATCGTTAATAAGCGAGTGCAGGATTTGGAGAATTAGGAAAAATTGACAAACGTTTAAGTTATCCAAAAATTTCTACTTTTGCACGAAATTCACTGAAAGCATAATAGAATATGAAGAAACTTGCAGTTGTTGCATTTGGCGGTAATGCACTGCTTCGTGGCGACCAGTTAGGCACCATTGACGAACAGGAAGCCAATGCTTATTACGCGAGCGAGCGCTTGCTGGAACTTATTAACAGAAACTATAACATTGTGGTTACGCACGGCAATGGTCCGCAGGTTGGCAATATAATCCTTGCCAATGCCGCAGGAAATCAGGTTTATGGGCTGCCTGACATGCCAATGGATATCAGTGTGGCCTATTCGCAGGGATTTATTGGTTATATGATAGAACAACAATTGCGCAATGTGTTGCGCGCGCATGACTTGGATCGCGATATTATTACCATTATTACCCAGGTTTTAGTGGATCGCGATGATCCGGCCTTCGACAATCCAACTAAGCCTATCGGGCCGTTCTATTCAAAAGAGCAGGCTGATAACTATACTGCAGAAACCAAGGCTGTGTATAAAGAAGATCCACGTGGCCGTGGATGGCGCAAAGTTGTTGCTTCACCTAAACCATTGGTGATTTCTAACCAGAAGTCAATAGAAAAACTTTGTCGCGATGGGCAGATTATTATTGCTGTTGGTGGCGGAGGTATCCCTACTTTTTTTGCGTCCGAAAACAAACTCCAGGGTATCGATGCCGTTATTGATAAAGATCTGGCTTCCGCATTATTAGCCGGTAACATCAATGCCGACAAGCTGTTTATACTTACAGATGTACCAAAGGTTTGTATTAATTATAACACTCCGCAGGAGAAGACCATCGACCGTATGAATGTGAAACAGGCCAAACAATATATTGCAGAAGGACATTTTGCAGAAGGAAGCATGGCACCGAAAGTACGCGCTGCCCTGCATTTTGTGAAGCATACAGGTAAAGATGCCATTATCACAAGTGCTGAGCGATTGGGAATTGATAATGGCGGAACAAGGGTTTCGATTGTATAAATTTATTTGAGAATCTGAAGATTTGATAATCTGAAGATTAGGGGAAATAGAATTCCAAACCTTAGCACTTGGAACTTTGGAACTCTGGAACTTTGGAACTCTGGAACTTTGGAACCTTTATCCCTGTATATCAAAATCTCAAATTACAAATTAGTAAACAAAATCTTAACATTAAAAATTTACAACTCATGTCATTCAACTTAAGAAACAGGAATTTTTTAAAATTACTTGATTTTACCCCACAGGAAATAAAGCATCTTTTAGACCTATCAGCTAATCTGAAACAAGCTAAATATGCTGGTACTGAGCAGCAGAAGCTTAAAGGGAAAAATATCGTTCTTCTTTTCGAAAAGGATTCCACGCGCACACGATGTGCCTTTGAAGTAGCCGCCCTCGATCAGGGTGCACATGTTACATATCTTGGGCCTTCGGGTTCGCAAATGGGAAAGAAGGAATCCATGAAGGATACTGCCAGGGTACTTGGCCGCATGTACGATGGAATTGAATATCGTGGCTATGGCCAGCATATTGTTGAAGAATTGGGTAAATATGCTGGTGTTCCTGTTTGGAATGGCCTCACCACCGAGTTTCATCCTACGCAAATACTTGCCGATTTCCTCACTATGATGGAACATTCCGATAAACCACTTCGCCAGGTTTCATTCTGTTATCTTGGTGATGCCCGCAACAATATGGGCAATTCCTTGATGGTAGGTGCTGCCAAGATGGGAATGGATTTTCGTGCTGCTGCGCCTAAGGCATGCTGGCCAGATGAGTCATTGGTAGCGACATGCATGGAAATTGCCAAAGAAACGGGAGCTAAAATTACGCTTACCGAAAACGTTAATGAAGGTGTAAAAGGCGTTGATTTTCTTTATACCGACGTATGGGTTAGTATGGGAGAACCTGCCGAAGTTTGGGCTGAACGCATTAAATTGCTGAAACCTTACCAGGTTAATCTGGATGTGGTGAAGAAAACAGGAAACCCTAAGGTGAAATTCCTTCACTGCCTGCCAGCTTTCCATAACCGTGAAACAACTATGGGTGAAGATATTTTCCAGAAATATGGAATGGATGGCCTTGAAGTTACGGATGAAGTATTCGAATCACCTATGTCCTTAGTATTTGACGAAGCAGAAAACAGGTTGCATACCATCAAAGCTGTGATGGTTGCAACTTTGGGGTCATAAGTTTGCCTGATCTTATAATTTTGTCCGGATGCAGTTTTAATCTGATCCGGACTTTTTTATTACCAATACGAATTCTAAGTTTGTTGAGAAATTGTAAAATACTTCCTGACATTATTTCATAGACATCTCAATAGTTATCTGTGATTTAACTGATTATTCAATGCCATTTTACATGTAACTCAGATTAAATTAAAAACCAGCTAACGGGGATGTTATTTTCCGTTAGCTGGTAAAAGCACCTTGAAACTATTCTGTTATTCCACAACTAATCTATGGCATTGTAAATTGCCATCAGTCATTATTTTCAGCAAATAAAGCCCCTGCTTTAGTGAAGGTAAAAGAAGCCTGGTGTCCTGATGTGTCAAAAATTGTTTATGAATACATTTACCAGTGAGGTCAATAACCTCAAGTATTGTATTTTGAGGTGGAGCAGTATTCAGGTGAATGTTAAAGACTCCTTTACAAGGATTTGGATAAATTGTAAGGTTTTCCGTGTTTGGCATAGATTGAATACTTGTTAACGGAATGGTAGCAATTGTTACATCATCCACAAATAACCTGTACTGATCAGCATTACTGTAACCATGGAAACCAAAGTAATAGATGCCTGTAGAGGATGGGATAAAAGATCCGTTGCCTGAAGTGTAGTTTAAGTTAGTAATGTTATTGTTATCAAATAGTTGTCCCATATTCATATTACCGGGTTCGTGGTATGTTCCAGCCAGAACTTCCATTTTCTCAATTGTTGGAGAGCCTGTGTTAGCAGATTTATAGAAAAAGCCCAGGTCGTATCTGTTACCGGTTGTAAGTGTCATTGGGGCAGTGAATAACCACTCATCCATAGCGATGCTGTTATTCCATCCCATGCACATGGCATTAGGTGCTGTATGTGCATTGTTGGGTTCGGATGCAGTATTGGCAATTACTGACCACGACATCGCCTGGTTGCCCGGGCTAACAACTGACCATCCAAGCGGGTAATCATAACCCATGAGGAAAGGTGGATAGTAAAAAGCTGCACCAGGTGTAATTGCATCAAAATTCTGCGTAAAAGGGAATTGAGTTATAGTAGGGTCTGCCATAGTTGTAAACGACCAGACCGGACAATTTGCAGCATCTCCATTCACATTATAAGGAACAACTTTCCAGAAATAGGTTGTGTTGTAATTCAGTAACTGAGGTATCTGGAATATTGTGGTGTCGCCAAGATTTGCATTATTGAGTAGATTTGTCGGAGGGTTATTTGTGCCAATGCTGAGTTTGTATCCTTCAGGGATTCCACCTCCATCTGCCCATATAACATAATGGGTCGCAAACATAATATCCAAATTTGTAGTGCCATCGGCAGGATAAGTACAAATAGCAGGAGCTGGAGGATTCTCTGGAACAAATGTGGCCCATTTTACATCGTCTATCCATACTTCGGTGCCTTTCTTGTTTTCTCCATGGCGGAAAGCCACATAAGGCTTTGTATTTGCTGCGTTAAAATCAACAGTGTATAAAGTATTCTGTGCTGTTAATGCAATAGTTTGAACCGCAACAAAGCTTGTGGCAATGTATGGATCGTTCATCAGGCCAACAATAAGGTTGAGAGCCGAGGGATCACTACCTTTTTTTGCGTAAAAACTTAACTGATGATCAGAGAAACTGGTAAGCCCTGGGGTAATAAATATGAGTGGTGAAACTGAGTCGTTTGCATTCCTCATATTAGCAGCATTTGGTAAAGAGTAAGCTTCAGAAGATGCCAGGATGCTAACTGTGTTTTCAGGGTCAGAGCCACTGACTATCTTGTTCCAGTGCTGAGGTATGAGTGTGGAAGCATCAAATTGTTCAAACAATCCGCTAACATCAGCCAATACAATTCCTGAAAGTGCTATTATATTGTTACCTGTAAAACTGCCCTGGATATTCACCGTGAGGTTACTGATGAAATTTCCGGGTGTTGTTGCATTGCTGATAATGGTCAGGCTGTCAGTCTGCCCTGGCAGCAAAGTGTTGCTGTAGGTACATGTAAATGGCGCTGTGGCCGTCACAGAAGTAACCGTTAAGTTAGTACTTCCCGGATTTGTGATTGCGACTTTCTTTTTGGTTGTCCCGTTCACATATAATTCGGGAAATGCAACCTGGCTTGCACCGAGCTGGATTTGCGATGTCACCGGTGTACCTGTGATGGAAATATCGTCGAGATAAACATTGCTTGCCGCCGTTGTGGTATCTGTTACATGCCTGAACCTGAAAAAGAAATTATTTCCGGCATAGGGTGTGAGGTCGTGCGTACGTTGCACATATGCAGGACTTGCCGTGGCTGGGCTCAGCATGTCGAGTTGGGTCCATGTTTGTCCACCGTTACCTGTAACTTCAAAAAAGGTGGTATCGTGTCCGGCCACTTTGTTCACATTCGAATTCTGCCAGAAAAAGGAGATGGAATAATTGGCAGGCAAAAGTACTTTTGGCGATCTTAAAATGGCTTGCTTGGTATAAGTGTACCAGGATGTTTTAGCGCACAGGAAACCAGAATGTTGGTTGGTCTCATACTCATACCATTGAAATTCAGGTTCTATCACCCAGGCACTCACAAGAGGATAAGTATTAAATATTGTTGAATCTTCAAATCCCTGGAAATAGGGGAATTGATCAATCACCACTTCTGTCTTGAATTTCCAGATAGGCGAAATTTCCTGCAGTGCTCCGTTCTTTGCAACTACTTTCCAGTAATGCCTTGTTGAATCGGCAAGTAATCCTGTCGGTGTGTAAGTATAGGCCCCTGCAGTTGCAGGTGCATTATTAACAACCATTGGAAGGTTCTGGGGATCTGTCCCGAAATACAGGTCGTAGCTGGTTGTGTTTGCTCCTAATGACCATGTAAGGTTTGTACTTACCGAAACCGCTGTAGCATTATCTGCCGGAATAGGATTGAAAGGGGTGGCCGGTCCTGTTGATGCATAATAAAAACGCATATTGGCCAGCGAACTGGGATAGGGGTTAAGATACCCTGTCTGGCTGTTTGGTGGAAAATTCACATCATTGCCACAGTTTTTATTATCGTTTATGGTTGATGTTGTTGAATTGAATTGCGGGCCGTAGCTAGTTCCCCAGCGGTTTTCCCAGTGGATTATAAGGTTTTGAACGCCATCATACGCAATGGGAGTTGTAAGAATAATTTCATTCCAGCCTGTCACGAAAGTAAGATTGCCTTGAAATACAAGCGAATATCCGTTATTAGTAGGGTCTTCGTAATTGGCGGCTGCAAAGGTGTTATTTGCTGTCAATTTTACATAGAGTTTTTGGTTGGTAACGGTCTTTGGCCCGTTGGTGCAGTTCAGCCCGATTTTGGTAATTGATTTTGCTGTTCCCATGTCGGCTTGTTTGTAAATGAGCGAACTCCAGGAATAGTTCCAGTAGGAATAAATGGGCATGGTATTCTGAACGGTGCCGGCGCCTACTTCGATATAATTCTGAGCATAGGTTCCTGTAATGGAAAATGTCAGGATAATTGCGATTGCCAAAAGTTGTTTAAGAGTTTTCATGAGTCAGGTTATTTTTAGTTTAATAAAATTTCAGAAGAAAAATACGATCGCTATATACAATACAAAATAAATATAAGTATCAACACAAATCGCTTTTTAACAGGTACGAGTTCCGGCATTCGTACCTGTTTATATAAAACTCTATTGATTTAAAGTGTTGTATTCGTCTCAAAGTTTATCTACCTGTAAGTGCCGGATTTTATACTTTTGTAATTCGCTTTCATGCTTATGGACATGTACGTTAAAATACTTTATGCACTTCCTGTTTACCAGTCAGTAATACTGGCATTTCTGCTGTTCTTGAGCAACAGGAACCAGCAGGGATATTCCAGGTTTATAATGGGGATATTCCAATTGCTGATTGCTTTTTACTATGCGTTTAATTTTATGTATAGTATAAAGGCATTCAATGTGGTTGCAGAAATCTATCTTCTTATCCTGCCGGTCATCCTGGCTTTTGTGCCTGTGTTCTATATGTACATGCTATCGATAACAACTACCGGTTTCAGGTTGCGGAAGAAGCAGTTCTGGCATTTTACCCCATCATTCCTTATCTTACTTTTAAATCTGCCTTTCCTTTTCACAACCGGAACCGAAAGAATCCTTTATATTTCTTACGGGTATAGCGAAGCAACAAATGATCCTTTACTGAAGTACATTTTCGTTGTGTATATACTGGTAATTTATGGGATCTGTAATCTGCAGCTCGCGGTTTACTTTTTTAAAGCAATGAAGCTGTATCGCAAACACAAGGCTTATATCGAGAACCATTATTCCTATACCGAGAACATTAACCTAAAGTGGATACTTGCCCTTATTGTTTGTTTCGTTTCGTTTTTTGTGATAAACGATATACTATATATCATTGGATTCCGGCAACATTTTATAGCACAGTTTATCTACAATGCTTCTATGCTTGGGATTTCACTTTTTGCAGGGTATCATGGATTGGTTCAAAAGGATTTAAGTAAAGGAGCGGATGTTTTCAGGCTGATCCAGGATGCAGAACCAACAGATGAACCAATGGCTTCAATTTCAAATGGAGTTCAGGCTGATCCTATAGAGAGTAAAGGAAATGAATCAACGAAGTTAGGGGAAATCTATACCGCCATTAAAACTGAAATTTTACCTGTTGACACAGGCAGGCTGCCATCTGCAGAAAAGTATTCAGGGTCAACTCTCACAGAAGACCAACGCCAGGTGCTGATCGGAAAGCTTGAAATGCTCATGTTTGTTGAGAAAATCTTTATTAAGGACAATTTAACCGTGGAAGAGGTTTCCCGTAGGTTAGGTACGAAAACAAAATATGTTTCTCAGATTATAAATGAAAATTATCAAAAGAATTTCTATAACTATATCAATACTTACCGTGTTGAAGAAGCTATGAAGCTATTGGTTGCTAAAGAAAATGAAAAGTATTCTATTCTTGGAATCGCTCAGATAGTTGGATTTGTTTCTAAATCACCCTTCAATGCAGCCTTCAAAAAGGTTGCAGGTGTCACACCCAGCGAATACAGGAATAAATTTCCGGTTTAGAAAATCAGGGCTTCACATAAAAGTTTATCGATTTCGAATTCCAGTTTTTGTATTCATTTGCGAAGGTTACAGTTAACTTCATTTGGGTTACTTTCGTTATACCTTCAGGGTAAAATTGTTCCATGCAAGAATAAGCCGTGGTTTCAATTTCGTCCTTATCGTAAGAAAATAAAACTGTACCTGAATTATCAATAACATTCATCTCCATGTCATTTATACCAACATGATCCTGAGCTACTGTTTCAATAGTGATAAAATTATTCGTCAATCGTATAGTATCATTTTCAATTGGCCGGATGATGGTGATAGATGGTGATGCAATGTCTTCTTCTTTCTCTGAGCACGAGGCTGCCATAAATGCAACAACTAATGCTGCACAGATCAGGCAAAACATTCTGTATTTTTGTTTCATTGTTTTTAGATTTAGAATTAATTAAGATTTTTCCAACAAATGTATAATGCAGATTTAACTAATTAAACAAAGCATCTGAAGATAAGTTTATCTAACCATTCGTAAAGATGGTATAATGAAAAGCTATATTATAATATCTGTTAAGGTAATAAGATGTAAAATTTAATAAGGGCAACAAACCCCGAATTATTTTAATATTCTATGCTCCTTTATCGCCAACAAACTGGTTTTCCTTATTCTTAAAAAGGACATTGAAGGTTGTGAGGCTACTGTTAAAGAGGGTTTTATGTATTGCTGGGGTTCAACTTTATCTCGGTACTCTTTCACTTTTTAGAGGCTGCTTATATTAACCAATAAAAAAGCACCTATCAGCGAAATCCCACCAACAGATGCTTTTTTTAGCTCTCCTTAGTCAGTTGTCAGCTGCCTGAAGTCAGCATTTAGCAGTTATCTTCTTGTGTTTGTAATTAACTGAAGGATGAAAACTGAACACTCCTTTATTTATTCATTATTTGAAGAAGCACTGCGCGTATGGTATAGCTTGCTGGCGCCATATGCCATTCCCATGGCTACCAAAAGAATCACACCACTGCCTATTGGCGCACCCCCACCTACAGGGCCGTTGGTGCCTGATGTTGGAGCTGCCCCACCATTAGGATGCGGAGGCGCTTGTGCCAGCATAAACAAAGGTGCTGTAATCAAAAAAGCTGCGATGAGTAATATTCTGAAGTTCGTTTTCATATTTTATTGTTTTTGAATTCTGTTAATAAAAGTTCCAAGTGCCAGGTGCCGGTGTCAGAGATGTCTCGTTTAACGTAATCGGAACGTCCCATGAACAATGTCACCCTGAGCGAAGTCGAAGGGCTTTATTGTACAAAAACCTTCTTGACCATTGTACTATTGTTGGTGATCACTTTAACAATATAATTGCCTGTATTCACAAGGTTTATTTTGCTTTTTCCCATTGCTGTAGTTACCGTACTAACAAGCTGACCGGCGATGTTATAGATGAAAATATCACCTTTTACGTTATCCTTCATATCAACAAACACAGTGTGGGAATAGCTGTAGATATTGGCAAATGAGTTTTC
>CAZEDO010000018.1:0-40060 GCA_964511085.1 uncultured Lentimicrobiaceae bacterium | reverse complement strand
GTTTTCTCATTTGATTTTAGATTTATTGGTTTAACATTAGGATTTATTAGAAATAAGTGATTATGAGCAAGTAATTCCATGGAAAATACAGGGGAATTCCTGTAAAATTAATTATGGGATCGGAACTATTGCGCCGGCAGCCAAAGCTGCATCGTTTTCAATGATCGACATATCACCACCGTCAATAATACCATCTCCGTTGCAATCATCAGCCAGATAACCTGAAGCGGCCAGATTTGCATCGTTTTCAACAACTGACATGTCACCACCATCAACAATTCCATCCTGGTTTACATCACCACCAAAAATTGCATAACCCAAATCTGCCATTTGTAAGAGATTGCCTGCATAAACACCGCCAGGTGTGCCAAATGATTGGTTCACAGTACTTCCCGAAAATGATACAGCAGTTGCACTAACTGTCACAAGGCTGTTACGGTGCTTGATTGTGATGTAGTAAGATCCATTTTTGTCAGCCGGTATATTAAAAGTTGCCGCTCCGGTTGTGCTGATTGCTACATCGGATGAGTAAATGGATGTACCATAGCTGGCAGCGTTATGTAACTCAACTGTGATATGATCGGAAACGCCTGCAGGCCAGTGTGGACCATTTTCGTCATACGCCTGACTCAGGTTACCACCGCCTGCATAAAGGCCTTCAAGGAATACTGATGTAAGGTTGATAGTTTTGAATACTGCATTAACAGTGACTTCCATAGAAGTAGTTGTCGCACACTGCTCTGCATCAGGTGTAAAGGTGTAAACAGTAGTACCGGCCGCATCAGTGCTGATTGTTACAGGTGACCATGTGCCTTTAACAGCATTATTTGAGATGATTGGCAATGATCCTGGAATATCACCAACATTATAGGGGCCTAACGCACTAAATGTTGGAGTAATAAGCGGATTTACTATAACACTCTTCGTGATAATGTTTGCACACTGGTCAATACCAGGAGTAAATGTGTAAACAATTGTTCCAGCTACAGAAGTGCTAATTGAAGACGGTGTCCAGCTCCCATTAGTACCGTTAATTGAAATGACAGGTAATGTTTCAGGAGTTGATCCTATGCAATACGGTCCAAAATCAAAAAATGCAGGATCGGTGCGCGCTATCTCAGTATTAAACGAATTTCCGGACATAGGTGTTATGACGGAGTTAATAGTTGGGACAGATCCATCAGCAATAGCGGATGCAGTGTAAGTGCCAGATATCTGGTTGCCGAAACTGATTGCAGAACCTGTACCTTGTATTATTATAGCAGTGGCAATACCATTTTTAATAAGGTTGTAGTTTACACCGACCTGTGAGTTAGATAAACCAACAGGGAAGCCACCTGATCCCTGACAATACGAACCACCACCAGTCATTGCAAAAACAGAAGGGTCAATTCCGCCATAAGTTCCCTTAAGGCTCGGAATTAAAATTTCGGCAGCCAAAGGATTCCTGGCAACATATTTTTGGATGTCCCCTGAAGGTGTACCTATCTGTATATTTAATTCAAAGTGGAATGCTCCATCGGTAGTTATTTGCGCTATTAAAACTTTATTTGAAGTTGTTGGCCCAACAGCGCCACTTAAGGCCGACCATGCGCCATTGGTGATAATAAAGGAATTACCAACCTGACTTACAGCTCCAAATATAGAAAGTTCCGGAGCCCCTATACCAACAAATTGAACTGTCTGTGGGGAACCAGCTATAAGACCATCCTGAATCGTTAAAGGGATTCCAATTGAAGGATCAGTATTCGCTAAAAGCCCATCGATATTAATCACATTATTTACACCATCATCTTCCGATTTTAGTATTCCAAGATTAGAAGCACAACCAGAGCCAACAGAAAGCCATGAATCAAGCATCACAGTATTTGATCCAGCCTGCACTTTAGTATAGGTAGGCGTAGTTGCTCCTCTGTCTGTATTATTAAAGAAAGAAGTTGATGACAGAAGTTTAAGGGTATGGGTAGAGCTCCCATAAGCCATCTGGAATTTGTATCCGGGAAGCATATCAGCATAAATCCTGTATGTAACAGAACCTATAGGAAGTGTACCCAAACTGCCAGCTGCATCGGCAGCATTGGCTACGTAGTATTTTTCTACAATCAGTTGTTCCAACCCATTCTGAGCATGAACAAGAAAACCAATCAAAGAAAGGGCTATGCCCAGTATAAATTTTTTCATATAATATCTTTTTATATATTATTACCTGTAAATTACCTGTTAGGTTGTCCAAACCTGCTAATAAATATACTGAAGTCATCGATATCAGTATCGCCATCATTATCAAGGTCGGTTGGATTGGATCCCTGGTTTGTCTGTATTTGCATTAAAGCCCAATCTGATAACCAGCTGCCTTTGTTAGCATCAAATGCACCCCTGTAATCAACCGCTGAAAAGAAACCATCAGCAGGAGGTGTGGTTGTTGCAGCAATATTTGTTAAAGGAGTCATATGAAATGGGTTTGACGAATATGAAAGATGAGCAGCAGTATTCCAGCCCCAGTTGTAATCTATACCTGGTACAGATGCAACTACAGAGTTGTTATCGGTTGTGGTAAACTGTGTAATATCTGCTGCCGAAGCGGCTGTGGCTGGTTTGTAGAGTTTAGGGGTGCCTCCCTGTGTAAGGGCTCCAAGTGTAATATAAAATGCTTTGGTAGGTACAGAGCCAAAACCAATAAAAGTATTGTTTTTAATTTTCAAAGAATGATAAACTGCGTTTCCACTTCCATTATTGTATGAATTGGAAGCATCAGTCCAATTATCATAAGCATCACCTTTTGCTGTAGCATTTGATCTGGCTGTTGCAAGGTGTAAACCTGATCTGAAATTTGCGAATATTGAGTTATAAATTTCGCCTTGGGTCATCTCTTTTGCCATGATTGCAGCCGGGCCAGAATTGTCAGCAGTAGGGAAAATATGACCATTACTGATAAGGGTTGAATTATAAATTACAGGATGTGAGCGCGGGAAAGATGCTTTTGATTGGTCGTCAGCATCAGCTTCATAACCATTGTCTGTTGAGTGTAATCCGGTTAAGCTATCACCTGCTATTCCAAACAAAAATTGTCCTTTACCTGTCCATCCGAGATCCCAATCAAACATATCGTCATCACCAAATAAAGTGGTAATATATTTGACGTTAACCGTGCCACCAAAAAATTCAATATTATCATCTGCAGCACTTACAAGTTCTAAGTGTTCTATTGTTGTACCACGGCCTACAGAGCCTAATGAAAGTCCGTTAAGTTCATTACCTGCAACTATAAGGGCGCCGGCATGCCTGATAGAAACATATCTTAAGATACCTGAATTATCATTATCATTTGCGGTTGGGAATGTTGCATCTCCGTATCCAAAATCATTTAATCCAATACCAGCAGTAAATCCTTCAATATATCCAAGACCAGGGGTATGATTAACGCAAAGAGTATTCCCGTCAATCAGGTTGTTTGTTGCCGTGCCGAGAAGAACAAGACCGCCCCATCTGCCAACATTTGTTATTGAATATGTACCATCCATAGGATCATCTGTAGAAGTCATCACAATAGGACAAGCTTCTGTTCCGTCCGCAATAATTTTACCACCTCTTTCAATAATAAGTGCAGCTGCATTTGCAGGTGTAGCATTATAAATTCCTTCAATTACAGTACCTGGGTTTACTGTAAGCGTAACACCGTTTGGCACATATATTTTACGGTCAAGTGTGTAAATCTTGTCGCAGGTCAATGTTTGGTTAGCCAATAATTCATTGTTGGCATTAAGTCCTAATGATACGATTGTTACAGTTGTCCTTGATCCAATAGGAGGGCAGCCACATTCCGCTCCAAGATTTGTTTGTGCAAAGCCCTGTGTAATGCCAATCATTGTGATTGCTAAACTGGCCAAAATTGTAGTAATAATTCTGCTTTTCATAAATTCGGTTTTTGATTATATCCACCACCATTGATGAATGGTACAAATATATACGCCCAACATTAAGTGAATGTTTAACTACTGTTATCAATTTGTAAACTTTATGTTAAGAGGCTATTAGTTTTATTCTGTTATTGTATTTTCCTGGTTCAATTCAGAATAAAATAACTGATCAGGTAGGATTGGGTAACGAAATAAATCACAATGTTAAAGGTAGGATTGGGATTAAAATGGCGGGCTGGGAAAATGAACTTTGAGAAGAGGTATCTTTTCTCAGGAAGAAATTAAATGAACAATACTGGCTTTATAAGTTGCAAAAAATGAAAATCATTAGAACAGGCACTCGAAAATGGGATTTATACTTCGGCTACTGGAGTTTACCTTTGGTGAGCCAATCGGGGTTGCTAAATAATCTGATATTTTTAGACCAGGGTCAACAATCATCGCTCAGCATAAAATTACATACCTAACTGCTCCGCGTAATCAGTTGACACTCTCAACAACAAAATTTTAATAATTAAATGGCTTCCAATTTTCACGAAGCAATATTCCCTTATTGCGTTATTCTGACATCTGAATCCACAAATCTATTCGATAAATTCGTGTTGGATAATAGAAAAATGAATGAACTGAAAATAATTATCAGGAATTTAATCTTTAACACATCGAACACTGAAGCCATAAGTAATTGGTCCATAGTATCTAAATACATTGGCTTTGTTATAGTCAAGATATCGGTACCATAATTCGTTCTCATCTGTAGAAGTTGATGACCACCAAAAACCAGTGGAAAAAGTACCGGGGGAGCCCCATTCCCCGCTGAACATGCAACAACCTCCTCCTGTGGCTGCAAATCCGCTTTCATTGTTTCCCCATATTTCATACTTATTTGAAGACAGATTCCATCCGGTACAGCTTTTTAGTTTGTCTCCTTCATTGCTTCCACGCCAGTTAATCTGATCAGCTACTTCTTGACTCATTCCGAGATAAATTTCAAGTTCTTTCCAATCGTTATCAGACGGCACATGCCACCCCTCCGGGGCAATATTCCTTGTGTCACTTACAACAAATCCATTATACAACAAACCGAACATATTTCCTTTGTAGTTTTGAGCTGTTGAATCTAAATTGTCTATGATACAATATGCGCCTGATTGAGCATTAATCCACTTTGTAGAATCCCGGTCGCCTGTTATACCAACAAATTTTATTGAATCGCCATTGCGATATCTCTGCACTTTCAGGTTTTCGGCCATCCACCAGTGATCTCCAATTTTTACTGTTTTATATACATTCCCATCTATGTCTGAAAGTGTTCCATATTCAACATTATGGTTTGAATTTTCATCTTTTTTACAACTTACAAAAGAGATGAACGTGATCAGACATAAGCCAATTAATAGAGACTTCAGGACTGTCAATAATTTTAATGAATGCTTATTCATGTCATTTATATTTTTTATTGTAAGAAATAGGTATTTCCAATTTATCAAGATAAGTAGGTTGATCAGTTTTTAATAAACATTTGGGTATATATTGCGCCATCATTGCTTATTATATGCACATAATAAATTCCACTTGCAAGTGCTGATATATTGACCACTCTTTTAATATCAGAAGAATTTTCAGTTATTCTGTCATTTAGAAACATTGTGCCGAACATATTGCAAATTGACAATTTAACTTCTTCTGAAGTTATATTTGAAATGTCAATTCTTAAATTATCACTTGCAGGGTTTGGAGAAATAACCATCTTAATTTCCTTGTTTTTCAAATCAGGACAAACAAGACTTATATCCCGATCGGAGCACATCCCCGGATAACAACACATTGATCCGATATTGTAATTTGCATTTGGATTATAATTACATGCATTTGGATCCATGCATCCAAAAACAATTGGTGTTTTGCATGAACCTGTTTCATTACAGAGGTAGGTGCTGCTGTATTCTAGATAATTGGGATCCTTACAACCGCATAAGGGTGGATATTTAAGTGAAGGGCTTACCCTTTCATCAAGTGTGTCGATACCTACAGCCACATATTTGAAAATTGAGCCATTAAGCTCTTTTACCTCAATATTCAGTTCAAAGGAAATATCACCTTTTGTTGTCAACTGGGCAACAAGTACCTGATTACTATCCGGAATAACTCCGCTGACGCCGGAATTTTGAATATATGCGCTGTTACTGATAAACTCATAACCTGGTTTGACAGAACCAAAAATAGTTGAATCAACACCGGACACTTGATCGATAAAGCCATTATCTGACCAGGAGGTTGGTACATTCACCAGTGTATCCATTCCATCTGCTGTTGTGAGAGGAATTCCGGTTAAGGGGTCACTGTTTTTAAGCAGTCCACCTGGTATTTCAGAACTTCCACCATCATTATTTATACCACCGATAAAGGAACTGTCGGTATCCTGGGATTTCAAGATTCCAAAATATGTATTAACAGATTTTTTTGTAGTTTGTGCAAGTGTTAACCAAGTATCTAATGCAACGGTATTTTTTTTATAGTTTACTTTATTAAAATCTTTTCCGAAGGTTTTACCATAATCTGTATTATTAAAAAAAATGGCAGTACTTGATATTTTTAATGCATGCCTGTCATCACCATATATCTTGGTAAGCTGACAGCCTGGTTCTAATTGAATATAGATCCTGTAAGTTTTCGAACCTGCTTCAAGGAAAGACCCTGTTGTATCCGTTGCATCTTTATCATCGGAAATATAATAAGGTTCAATTATAACTTTTTTTACAGCGTTCTGCGCGTTAATTGAAGTAAAACTGACCAAAGCAAAAATCAAAATAGATATTTTTTTCATAATCCTGAATATTTAATGCTTAGAACTACTGATATATTGGCTGCATTTCTCATTATTTATACTAATTCAAAAAATAGCAAAAAAAATATTGATGTTTATAACTTGTATGAAATAGCAAAAACATAATTTCTTCCATATTTATACCTGTCATAATCCAGAATATTTTTTTTGTCCACCTGATATGTCCTGACAATGGATGTACTAAGAATATCCAGAACCTTAAGACTTGCATTAAAATGCTTTCCGATTTGTTTTGCGATCTTGATATCCATTACATTTCTAGGAAGTTCATAAATATCAGGAAGGGATCCTGTGCCGATTATTACAAGCCTGGTGCCTTGTACATTGTAATTCAGGCTGGTTGTTAATCTTTGTTTTTTCAATGTATAGTTAAGCATACCATTTAAAACATAAGGTGCCTGCCCTAACATTGTATGGGAAACAACACCTATACCCTTTATAATATAACCAGTGCTGCTCACAAATAACTGCTCAAAACTGGAATGAGAGTTTACAATGGTTAAATTTGCCCTGAACTCAAGAGATTTTGTAATATTTTTTTTCCCTTCGAGCTCAATACCCGCCAACCAGGTATAATTAGGATTGTTGATCCAGACAAAACCGGTTGTTCCGCCAAAATTTACAATTTCTATATGATTCTTGAAATCCTTATAAAAAACGCTCAACAAAATATTATCACCGGATCTGAAGTAAGATTCAAGTCTCATGTCGAGATTATTTATCTGAACCATCCGAAGGCCCGAGTTTCCCCGGACTATTGAATTTAATTCATAATCATAAGCTGCATTATCTGATAGTTCCCTGAAATTTGGGCGTGCAACGGTCTGGCTGAAATTCAGTCGTAAACTGATTGGAGATGATTCATCATTTCTGAGTTTGTAAATTAAATTTGCACTAGGCAAATAGCTTATACTGTTCAGTTCTCCGGGCTTTATGGTTACTGGCCCTACGCCAAGTGCCCCCTCGTAACTTCTTCGCGGATCATTTGCATCCAAGGCAAGCGAATCGTATAAAAGACAATCGGTATGCATTGTCGACTTTTCAATTCTTAGTCCCCCTGTAACTCTAAATATAGAATTCAGTGAATAATCGGCCATAGCAAAGCCTGCTATAATATCATTTGTTCCCAGGAGATGATCAGTTGGATAGCTATCCCTTCTGTAGTATTCCTGAACAGAGCGTTCAGGCAAATTGGAACTGGGATTCACTACAGTTACTATATCAAATCTATCCAACCCATATGGGTCGGCATCAGGGCTTGCATTCTGAATATATTCAGACAAATTTCCTTGCCATAGTTGATAGAAATACTGATCACTCTTCATGGAATTATAGAGATAACTCCCGCCAATTTTAATTTTTCTTACTAAATCTGTCTTTTTGTTAAGCGGAAATTCAGCTGATAAATGGGAATCAAAAATTTTATCAAACAGATATCTGAAGTATCTGCCTGTACCAACACTTGTTGCAAGGAACTGTGGCTCATTGGGTCGAACTGATAGCGATTCAGGCCTGTAACTTATAATTTTTAAATCCGGTGCATCACTTTGACCATTCGTAAAGGAGGCATTAAAGTCTATCTTTATTTTAGAGCCAGGCAAATAATGATCAGAATTAAGCTGATAAATCATCTGCTTGCGGGACTCATAAAACTGTAATTTTTTATTATCTTCAAATATCCCGTATTCGGCCGGTGAAAAATAGTGACTGTCTCGAACATTATTTACTCCTGTTACATTGGGCATAAATAAAAATGAAACACTATGGTTGGAGTTTAATTTGTAAGCTAAATTCATCAGGCCGCTCCATCCATTTGTTTCCTTACTCACTTTCTGAAAAGAAGAATCGTATATCGCAACCTGACCATCAATAATTTTACTTTCCAATGTAATTTTATTTGCGGTTGAATTTGGGTCATATTGTACAAAACTTGAGTATCGGAATCCGACTAAATAGCCTAGTGTTCTTCCAAAAAGTTTTGTCTGATTGCCAATGCTGAAACTCTGGCTGAAGTTGAGGGGTGCCTTTCTGGTAGTAGTATTCCAGTTATTGGGAAGTAAGTGGGCAGAATTTACAGCCCTTGCATTTACCAGGTTATACGCCTGTCCTTTATACGCAAGTGTATTATATTGAATCATCGCTGACTGAATAGCAACGGCATCATCAAACTGTGCCTTTCCAAGGAGTCCCAACTCAACAAGCCCCAGTTTAAAATATGTGTTATTCCAAGGTGTAGTACTTGTAACACCAATTGATTTATAATAATCGCCCAGACCTAATGCGGCAAGTTCCTGATAATCGGATGGTTCTTTAATAAAATTAACAAATTCACCATGGTTTATATCCCGGAAACCTTTGTCATAACCAAGCCAGTCGGTATTACTGCGTTGTGAAGTAATCACCTCTTTTGATGTGGTTTGGCTATTATACCCAAAAGATGTTTCAATATCTACTGAAAGAGCATCGGGATAGGATTTTGTTTCAACAGAAAGATAAGCTCCGGCCCAATCACCCGGTAAGTCAGGCCTTGCTGTTTTGGATATTACTACATTATCAATTAATGCTGAGGGAAACATATCCAATTTTATATTATTGGTAAAGGGATCTAACGTTGGAATCCTTGACCCATTTATAGTTGTCTTTACATAACGGTCCCCGATGCCACGCACTGTTATTATTCCCCCGCTATTTGTAGAAACTCCGGTAATCCTGGAAACTGCAGCGGCAACATTGGCATCCCCTATCTTCTTTATTGTCTCAGAAGAGATAAAATCAATTGTATTTGAAGAAAGCTTTTTGATAGCTTCCATCTGCCTGTCATTACTTTTTCCTGCCTTAGCTGAAATAGTAACAGTATTTAATGCTTGTGAAGCTGATTCTAAAACATAATTTGCCATTAAAACTCCACCATTACATTTAATAGTGTCTTCTATTGTTTTGTATCCGATATATTTTAAAAGTAAAACTTGGGTTTGAGAACTATTTACTTTTACAGAGTAATCACCATTAACGTCAGTTACTGCCCCGGATGACATATCTGATTTTGGGTAAACAACTACTCCGATAAGAATTTCACCATTAACATCAGTAACTTTACCTCTAACAATACATTGACCAATCGTATTTGATAGTATTAGGATATTAAATATGAAAAGAAAATAAAATGATTTCATTATAGCTTATAAGTCTTAAAATATGGGATTGCTATGCAATTAATTAATTTACTTTTCATTCAGAGTAAAATAAATATCACTGAGACCAGTTTAAAATTGACTGTTAATTTTTTATCAATTTCCTTGTTAGTGTAGTCCCGTCTAATGAGACAGCAATAATATACAATCCATTTGCGCACGAACTCACATCAATAGTTCCATTATAAAATCCGGATATTGATTCAATTTTTTTCTTTAGAATAATATTGCCTATTAAATCATAAACAGTATAATAATTGTTAGAGTTTTCACCTACAGAGTTAATGTTTATTGTAGCAATGTTGTGGGTAGGATTTGGGAAAATTGTAAGCAAATTATCTTTTTCCAAAACAGGCTTAATGGAAGTATGTATTGAAGAATTAAAAGAAAGGCAATCGAGTTGAATTTCATCACCCACAGAATTTTTAGCAACATACTTTTCGATGTCTCCTGTTGGTGTACCAACTTGAACATTCAATTCAAAGGTTAACACACCATCTGTAGTTATTTGAGCAATTAATACCCTGTTAAGCAAAGGATCAGGGCCAACAGCACCTGAAAGACAGTACCATGCACCGTTTGTTGTTGAAAATGAATTGCCAACCTGGCTCGTTGCGTCAAAAACAGCTATCTCGGAATCAATTCCTAATGTACCGAAAGAACCTGGAGAGCCAGCAATCAGACCATCCTGAACTGATAAGGGAATTCCTGCAAGAGGATCATTATTCAATAAAAGGTCATCGGCATTCACAACATTTGCAACCCCATCGTCCTCAGCTTTCAGAATTCCAAAATTTCCAACACATGAAGCTCCTACCGATAACCATGAATCGAGCATTACTGTATTGTTCTTAGCTTGTGTTTTGGTATAAGTTGGGTTTGTGCCGCCCCTGTCCTCATTGTTGAAAAACGAACTTGTTGTATTTATCGATAGAGTATGACTGGAACTGCCATAAGCCATTTGAAAATTATACCCTTGCAGCATATCAACAAATACCCTGTATGTTACAGAGCCTGCAGGTAATACACCAATACTGCCTTCAGCATCGTTTGCATCCGAAACATAATATCTTTCAACGATAACATTTTCTAATCCATTTTGTGAGTAAGTAAAAGAGCTTGTTAATAGCATGCCTAAGCTGAAAATAAATCCTTTCGTAAAAATGTTTTTCATGATGATGTTATTAATTTGTTAGTACTATACTTAGTTATATTCCAAACCATTAAATTTAATTTCCATGCCCTCGGGATTTTTAGCAACAAATTTCAGAGAACCTCCGGTTGGGGTTCCAATTTGAATATTAATCCTGAAAGAAAGCTTACCGTTTGTTGTAAGTTGAGCAATAAGAACCCTGTTTTCAGAAGTAGGTCCTTTGACTCCACCCAGAGCAGCCCATCCTCCGTTATTTGCAGAAAACTTAGCGGCTGTGCTATCATTATTGAAAAAATTCAAATCAAGATTGTAAACTTTAAAAGTTGGAAGATTACCTTTTGTGAGTCCATCAGCATTTTTGAAAGCAGGCCTGGTTAGCCACGATCCATCAGCATCTTCTGATTTTAATATTCCTGTATGTAACCTTGATGCAGCTCCTAACGTTAACCATGAATCCAGTGCAACGGTATTATTATTAATCTTTTTTGCATCAATATTAAAACCGGTTAGTGCAGCACATTCTTTGTTGTTGAAAAACCTTGTAGTTGTATTTATTAAAAGATCGTGTTTTTTATCTCCATATACTAACTGGAGAGAATAATCTGGCATCATATCAATATATATTCTGTATGTTCTTGAGTCTTTAGGGAGAATTCCGCCGGAAGTATCAGCGTAATCAGTTAAATTTGAAGTGTAATATTCTTCAACTATCACTTTTTCTAAAGCTAAACTATCGATATGGGTTGCTGTATATGGTTGCTGTGCCGAAAGTGATCTGCTACACATTAGTAAGTATGAGTACACTATAATAATTGAGAAGACATGTATGTTTCCGGTTAGTACTCTAAATTGTTGATTACCAATCAATTTAATCATAAACATATATTTCTGTAGACATTGCACAAATGTCATTCGAAAATATTAAGTGTTGATTAAATTAAGATTATCATATTATTATTTATTTGTTAAGTTAATGTTAAGAACCATAAACTATTTTTCACGTAACAAACAGTCTTAAAAGAAGTGCTTCGTATTGAAATTTCTTATCATACTTCGGCTACATGGGTTTGCGAAATATGCGACCCATCCTGCTAAGTATATATGCAGTCATGAAATACCAGCAATACTATGTGGGCAGATGCTGGTAGTGACTGACCGTTAATCTTTTTTGAAATGATTTGAATTTGATGGTAAGGATCACGAAAGGAAGTGGTAGAGAGAATATAAAACCGCAAGGAATCTCAGGGAGAGGCAAAAAATCTATTTCTTCAAAAGGAAAGGAATAAAGAATTACAGTAGCTTAAAATTTGGAAGTTTTAGGCAGGCTATAAAATGAAGTCATAATAGAATTGAACTGAGCAATCCTAAATGCCAAAATAAACCCCTATAAGGGTCTGTAAGGATACTTAAACCAATAACTTAGAGTGAAGTATCCTTTTAGTAACAGGTATTTAGCTGGTTGTCTTAATCTGTTTCCTGATTTTAGGCTTCTGTTTTTTTACTTTGCTGAAATCCTTTAATTCTTTTTCAAACTTTTTAAATACGCGGTCAATCTTATTAAGATGTCTGGCACAGAGTTCTACCAGTTTTTTTCTGCGCTTTAGGCTAATTTCGTCTGTGTTAAGTTTTACCAACAACTCAGAAATGTCTGGTGTTGTAGATTTTTTGTTTTGTACTGCCTTGTCTTTTGGATTGACTTTTATGGTTGTCATTTGTTTCGGTATAACGCAGATTTCACAATTATTTGCAATAGATACTTACTGTTACACAAAGGTGTCATTTTTTCGAGTCACAATATTCTTTAGACATCAACTATGCCTCTTGAATAAGGTTATTAGATGATTCAGCCTAAGTTTTCAATACTGGCATAGTCAGGCAACAACAGGAGTAGAGTATAACCTGGTCACCTGAAGAATCAGCCAAAATTCAATAATTGAAAAACATAGTAAATGACCGCCGATAATAGCATTGACACAGGAATGGTAAGTATCCAGGCCCAAAGCAAATTGATTGTAACACCCCATCGCACAGCAGATACACGTTTTGTGAGCCCAACACCCATAATGG
The DNA here is from genome assembly GCA_964511085.1 of uncultured Lentimicrobiaceae bacterium. Taxonomy (GTDB): domain Bacteria; phylum Bacteroidota; class Bacteroidia; order Bacteroidales; family DASVHX01; genus DASVHX01. Next base: position 26,884 of record CAZEDO010000018.1, on the reverse strand, counting down.
CACCTGTAATCGTATGAGTAGTGCTGACTGGGATACCAAACGCTTCCGTGCCAAAAAGCAGGATTGCACCGGCGGTTTCAGCAGCTGTTCCTTCAAAGGGCGTAAGCTTTGTTATCTTACTCCCCATCGTTTTTACAATACGCCAGCCACCTATCAGAGTTCCCATACCAATTGCTACGTAACATCCCAGAACAATCCAGTGGGGTATAGTATGAATTTTTCCGGCTGAAGTTAACCCTATATGTGCCCAATCAGGAATATTTGCAGGATCGACACCATTAAAATATACCATTAGTGTTGCAGCAATAATACCCATAACTTTTTGGGCATCATTACCTCCATGGCCAAGCGAAAACAAGGCAGAAGATATCAACTGCGCCTTTTTGGAATACTTTTCAAGCTTGTATGGATTCATCTTTTGAAAGATATTCAGAAATAATATTGAAAGAAGGTAGGACATCAGCATCCCGAGCAATGGTGCAAGGAAAATGAATGCTGCAATTTTGATGATTTTGGCTGAATGTACCACATCCCAGCCGGCATGAGCAATAGCTGCCCCTGCAAAGCCTCCAACAAGCGTATGCGATGAACTTGACGGAATCCCAAGATACCAGGTTATCAGGTTCCAGATAATGGCGGCTATAATACCTGCCAGGATCACGTGCAGGTCAATACGGGTAGTATCTACCACTTTTGCTATGGTATCGGCTATCTTCAGTTCAAAAACTGCATAGGCGAGCACATTAAAGAAAGCAGCCCATATTACAGCCTGAAGTGGTGTAAGCACCTTGGTAGATACAATGGTGGCAATGGAGTTTGCCGCATCGTGGAAACCATTTATAAAATCGAATGCAAAAGCCAGTATGACAATTACGATAAGCAGGGTGAAGTTAGACATTAGATCACTCTTTTAATGATTTGATAAAAATTCAAAATGGAAATTGTAAAATTCAAACTGCAAAGTTTATGCAAAGATCCTGAAACGATCGGACATATCGTGTGAAAAGCTACCCATTGCTTTTACATATTACCGGTTATTATTTAATGTTTGCATTTTATTCACTTCGTTCATGAGATCGCTACGCTAAGTTGCGTTTTGCATTTTAAATTGATTCTCTTTACACTGATTGGTTATTTCCTGTTGGCCTTAGGACATCTTCACCATGATACCCGAAAAAACATTACCAACATCATCACATTTGTCTACAGCTTTTTCAAGGGAAGCCAATATGTCGCGTTTCTTTATAAGGTCGATGGCGTTGGTTTCGTTTTCGAACAAATCGGCAAGGTATGCCTGATAAATATCATCAACCTCGCTTTCAATATCGCTGATTCTTATACAACCCTGTTTGTGCTTGATTAAACCGCCGGTGTCTTTCATTCCGCGTACGATTATTAATATCTCTTTATTGGCATCATGTATCAGGTCGGCAATTGTCACAAATTCCTTCGGAAAAGTAGATACTTTGTAAAAATGGATACGTTTTGAAGCAGTGTGGATATAATCAACAACACTATCCATTGTCTGTGCCAGTTCATGTATGTCCTCCCTGTCAAATGGTGTGATAAATGTTGCATTCAATTCATCCATGAGGGAGCGCGTAATATCGTCACCTACATGTTCGGCTTTCTTTATAGCCGCACTATATTCTTTACGCTTTTCAATATCGTTTTCCCGGATAAGTTTTACTAACAATTCCGATGTGAGCACCATATTTTCCGCTGCCTGGTTGAATAAAGGGAAAAATTTCCTGTCTTTTGGTACAAGGAAACCAAAAATGCGATCAAGTTTCATATACTAATCTTATATAAATAATGTACAGATGCGAAGTTAAGATAATTGCTTTGTTACGCAATAGGATAATGGGAGAAAATGATATTTATTGATTTAATTTTTAGGGATAGCAATTAGAGAGTAACTGCTTCATGAAAAAAGCGCCTGACTATTATGCCAGGCACCCGTTTATAGAAGTTTTAAAATTAAATTAAGCCTTTACAGGCACCGCTTTTAGCGTTTCAACAAGGAAATTCCAAAATTTATCCACAGTAGCAATCAGAACTTTTTCGTCAGGTGAATGTGGGTAACGAATGGTTGGCCCAAAGGATATCATATCCCAGTTAGGATAAACACCACCAAGCAAACCGCATTCAAGTCCGGCATGAATAGCTTTTATTTCAGGAATCTTCCCGTAAAGATTCTGGTAAACATCCTGCATGGTTTTAAGAATAGCCGACTTCATATTTGGTTTCCAACCGGGGTAAGTGCCGTCAAGATCTATTTCTGCACCTGCCAGCTCGAAGACTGCGCGTACCATTTCGCCAAGTTCTTCCTTGGCTGAATCAACAGAGCTCCGTAACAGGCACTGGATTTTAATTTCACCATTACCGGATTTAACGCTGGATAAATTAGTAGAAGTTTCCACCAGTCCGGGCATGGCATCGCTCATGCGGATTACACCATTAGGAGTGGCATAAATAGCATTAAAAAGCCTTTTCTGAGTATCTTCATCGATAAGCGTAGCAGGCAGAGTAGTTGGTTCACAGGTAAATTTGAGGTCGGTTTCAACACCTGATAATTCATTGAGGAATGTCTGATAATATTTGCCCAGGCATTTCACAAAATGATCCTCTTCTGACGCAGGAATTGTAACTATAGCAAAAGATTCGCGCGGGATGGCATTACGCAGGCTTCCGCCGTCAATCCATGAGAGGCGGAGATTATGTTTTATTGCAGAGTGTTTAAGGAAACGGTTCATCAACTTGTTCGAATTACCTCGTCCCAGAATAATTTCCAACCCGGAGTGCCCTCCTTTGAGACCAGTAATGGCCAGCTTAAAGGCTTTGTGACCTGCCGGTACAGGTGTTTCAGTGTAAATGAATTTAGCATTGGCGTTAGTGCCACCGGCACAACCAACATAGAGTTCACCTTCATCTTCCGAATCCATATTTAATAAAATATCACCTTTCAGCACTCCGGATTTGAGGCCAAATGCGCCGGTCATTCCAGTTTCCTCATCACAGGTGAAAAGGGCTTCGATAGGTCCATGCTGTAAATCTTTACTTTCGAGCACTGCCATGGCTGCGGCAACGCCCATGCCATTGTCTGCTCCCAGAGTAGTGCCATTGGCTGTAACCCAATCGCCATCAATATAAGCTTCAATAGGATCTTTTGAAAAATCATGCGTTTTATCACTGTTCTTTTGAGGAACCATATCAAGGTGTCCCTGAAGAACAACACCGGCGCGGCTTTCCATACCTGCAGTTGCCGGTTTCCGGATTATCACGTTGCCAACTTCATCAACAATAGTTTCCAGTCCCAGTTTGTGGCCAAAATCAACCATGAATTGCTGAATTTTTTCTTCCTCCTTTGATGGGCGGGGAATTTGGGTAAGACTGTAGAAGTGCTTCCACACTTGCTTTGGTTCGAGGTTAAAAATCTCTTTATTCATAATAGTCAAATGATTAATAATGAGTTATGAGTTGAAAAATGGTGAATTAACATGGAATAAAAGTACAACTTATTTATCTGCTTATGCCAGTTGGGCAAAAGAAACATGTTTCTGGTTATAGAGTAAACTCATGTATTTTGACATACGTTCGTTTACCGGCTGAATATCATCGCCGAATTGATCTACAAGCAGATTAAATATTTCATGCATGTTCCGTTTACCATCCATTGCCAGCCATGCTGCAGATCCATATTTTTCCAGTTTAATGGTAATATCAGTTGGCTTTCGCGCCGGGATAAACCAACGGGCGAATTTCTGATTGGAAAACTTTGGGATGACAAGGGTGACCAGCCCATCATCATCAATTCTATATTTCTGTAAATGAACAGGAATCAGGTCCTGAAAATTTGTTGATTTTAAGACCTTTCGGCGGGCAAAAAAGTTCATAGGCAAATTTAATGATATCCTGAATTTTATGACAAACCCACAATCGGGGTAATTCCCGATTGCGGGTCCGCAATTATTTTAACATCCTGATTATTTTTACATTACAGCAGTAGGAGGTGCTGGTTCATCAGGGCTGCCTGCATTCTTTACAGGAATCCTCACAAGAACATAAGCAATAATTATCAGAACAAGAATGCTTACTAAGAATGAAGGGTTCTTGAATATTTCGAGCATAGGAATGTCAAGGAAATAGAACAAGGCGAATACCAAACCCATAAGTGCTTCTCCGGCTATAAATCCCGACGCAAGAAGCACTCCGGTATTTTCAACTCTTGCAATCTGAGCGTCGTTGTGGTTTCTGCGTTTATTGTACATTTCAACAATACCTTTTACCAATCCGCCAAGGAAAATAGCGAAAGTTGTTTCCAGTGGAAGATACATACCAACGCTCACAAGCATAGGGCTTTTTACCTGCATAAGGATAAAGCCGAGACCCATGAGCATACCAACTATAATAAGCGGCCAGGCCATTTGTCCGCCAACTATTCCTTTTGAAAGCATTGCCATTAGGCTGGCTTGAGGAGCTGAAAGATTCTTGCTTCCGAAACCACCTTCGTAGCCTTCTTTAACACCTTGTGCAATATCGCCCTGGTTCAGGATAATAAGAACACCAAACATGACGCTACCGGCTAGAATAACACCAATGATATCGCCAATCTGCATTTTCCATGGTGTACCTCCAAGGATGTGCCCCGCTTTCAGATCCTGCAACATCTCGCCTGCAACAGCAGCGGAAACACAAACAATAGCTGCAACACCAAGTACCGAAGCCACACCTGCGTCACCCTTAACACCAAGAGCCACAAGAATAAGGGCTGTAACAACCAGAGCAGTAAGCGTAAGCCCGCTGATTGGGTTATTGCTCGATCCCATAATACCTACAAGATAACCTGAAACAGCACCAAAGAAAAATGCCAGGACAATCAGGATTGTAGCGGCTGCTAAAGCCACAATAAAACTTGTGTTGAAAATGAAGAATGTTATAGCAAAAGTAGCAACAGCCACTCCAAGAATTCCTATGAGTATCCAAACGAAACTTATATCTTTCTCCGTACGGTCAGCAATAGTAGCTGAACCGCCGGCAGCTTTCTTAACATCACCAATGGCGCGGGCAATACCGGCACCAAGGCTTTTGCGCATTTTAAAGAGTGTAAACCCTGCGCCCATGAGCATTCCACCGATTGCGATAGGTCGAACGATATAGCGCCAAACCTGCGCAATCAGATATGTCGGGTCGTTTGCTCTTGCTAAGGCATCCACTGCATTGATCTTATCTCTCTGAACAAAGAAATCTGCCAATGCTTGTACATCAATGCTTGGGCCGATAAAATAGAATATTATTGGAGCAAGCAAACCCCAGGCAATAAGCCCACCACTGAAGTTTAATGCTGCCAGTCGTGGCCCGATAATGTAACCAACACCCATATAAGCAGGGCTTATACCAGGAGATTGCAGCAACAGACCACCTTGTCCGGTAAATTTAGTTCCGGTGATGGTTTGTTTGGTAAAAGTTACAAATTGATGCCAGCTAGAAGCAAAGAATTTGAATTCACCAAGCGTCTTTATCACGGCTCCGCCAATCATAGCACCAAACAGGAATTTAGATCCACCGCCACCGCTACGTCCGGCTTTATGAATTTCTGCAGCAGCCACCGATTCTGGGAAAGGAAGTTCCACATCCTCAACCATCACGCGGCGAAGCAATGCTACAAACATAATTCCAAGGATACCTCCCGAAATAAGTATTAAGGTTGATGTGAGATAGTGCCCTGGTGTGTAAAAGTCAGTCCAGATACCAGCCACAAAAAATGCCGGGAGTGTAAATATTGCACCGGCAGCAACCGATTCGCCAATAGAACCGACAGTACGGGCCATGTTTTCTTCAAGGATTGAACCTTTGAAGATCTTAAGGATTGCCATGCCTATAACGGCTGCCGGATAAGTTGCAGCGATAGTCATTCCTGCTTTCAGGCCAAGGTAGGCATTTGCCGCTCCCAGAACAACTGACATGATCAAGCCTATGAGTAAGGCCCGTAGCGTAAACTCTGCCATATGTGTTTCAGCAGAAACGAATGGCGCAAATTTCTTTTGTTCAGACATATTCTTTTGTTTAAGTGGACGAAATAAGTGAAGTAAAATTTAAGCGAATTACGAAAAAATCCCTGACAAAGACAAATTTTGTTTTACACAATCTGTATATTCCTGCTCATGTTTTCAAGCTATAAATTACTTTTATTAATAAATAACTCAACCAATATATTTTAGTATTATACTGAAATACAATATTATAACTTCCTGCGTTATAAACTTTACAAACTTGATGAACTTGATGAACTTTATGACTTTCTACTTTCTACCGGATAATATGAACAAGTTTTTTTGTTTCGAAATAAGACTCATCGAAATAATCGTTGAGGTCAAATATGGTTGGTTTCTGTTTAAATTGAGTTAGCTCTTCATCAAAATCGCCGCCTTTTAGATACAGGATACCATTGCGCAGGCTATTATGCCCCCCTGGTAATATCCGGTTCCAAACCCATTCAGTAAATTGTGGTAAGGCAGTTACGGCACGGCTAACAACGAAATCAAATTTCTCCTTTAGCTCGTCAACCCTGGCATGTCGTGCATCCACGTTAGTAAGTTCCAATGATTCGGCAACAGCTTTAACTACTGTAATTTTTTTACCAATTGAATCAGCCAGGATAAACTGGGTTTTCGGAAACATTATTGCTAATGGGATTCCCGGAAATCCACCGCCGGTCCCGGCATCAAGTACTTTTGTGCCCGGAGCAAATGAGATTACTTTAGCAATGCCTAGTGAATGAAGCACATGATGCTCATAAAAATACGCCATATCCTTGCGCGAGATCACATTGATTTTTGAATTCCATTCTATGTAAAGCGACTGGAGTGCACCCAGCTGAACTTTCTGCAGTGGATTGAGCCCGGTAAAATAATGTTCTATAATTTCCATAGCGAGAGAAGCACGAAAGTAGGAATTTTTTTTGATGATAATTTGTGCCGGGACTTTCGAAGTCTGTTTTAATCTTTCTTTGATTTTTTTTCTAAGGAGAATACAGAATTTAGATGTCAGAAGTCAGAATTTGAATCGAATGATTAAGATGGTAAATCGAAAATTGAGTAATTTCGGGAATACTATCTTTCTGACTGCTTAAATTCCTAATTTCGTTGAACCAATTACCCAATCATGGACGTTTATCAATGGCAGTCTGAAACTCTGGCCCTCAGAGCAGTGGAAGCGCTCAAACGAAATAACTTTGATGCAGAATATTTCGAAACAGAATCTGAAATTATGGAGGCAGTTTTAAAGTTTATCAAACCCGGTCTAACGGTTGGTTTTGGAGGTTCCCAAACTACCGGAATTCTGGAGTTAAATGAAGCTGTCATCAGAGCAGGAGGAGTAATTCTTAATCACAATGCTCCAGACCTTTCGGATGAAGAACGTATAGAAATAATGCGTCAACAACAGGTATGTGATGTTTTTATCAGTTCAAGCAATGCCATAACACTGGATGGCTTCATTTGCAATGTGGATGGACATGGCAACCGGGTTTCGGCTATGATATTTGGTCCCCGGAAAGTTGTTGTTATTGCCGGAACCAATAAAATATGCAAAGATGAAACTGCAGCCTGGGATCGTATTAAGGCTGTGGCGGCTCCACTGAACATGAAACGGCTTAACCGCCCTAATCCCTGCACCAAAACAGGAGCGTGTATGGATTGCAATCTGCCATCCCGAGGATGCAATGCTTATGTTACACTACGCAGGAAACCATCACTCACTGATTTTTCAGTTTTTATTATTGGTAAAAATTTGGGTTATTAATCATTTGATAGTAATTTTGATCTAAAATAATAATTTCAAATTCTCAATACGAATCGGGAAAATGGAAACAAAACAATTTGGAGGTGTGATCATGTATGCGATGCTTGGAAGTATTGTGTTGCTTGTGATAATTATGCTTACTGTTCATGAAAAGGAGTTGCCGGTGTTGTTTTTAGGCTTGACTATCCCTTTGCTGGCACTCGTTACTTTGTTATTTTACAACCTCACTGTGGAGGTGACCCGGGAAAAAGTGGCATTCCGTTTTGGCATTGGGTTAGTAAGGAGGTCTTATTCCATTTGCGATATTGACACCTGTACACCAGTTACTAATAGATTATGGTATGGCTGGGGAATTCATTTTATTGGGAATACTACAGTTTATAACGTTTCGGGGATACAGGCTGTTGAACTTACCTTTAAAGGAAGAAAGAGAAGAGTGAGGATTGGTACCGATGAACCTGAAAAACTGAGCAGGTACATTAACGAGATGATCGGGAAACGAGCCATGTAAGCCAACTTTACTACTTGTCAATATTATTTTAATATTAATTAAAGCGAATTGTTGCAATAGTCCTTTGTAGTTTCATACTTTTGACCTTTATTCATTCATTTATTATGGAACTCACAACAATTAATGCCATCTCTCCGGTTGATGGCCGTTACCGCAAACAGGTTGAGCGACTTGCTTATTATTTCTCTGAAGCCGCGCTTATTAATTACAGGATTTTTGTAGAGGTGGAGTACTTTATTGCCTTGTGCGAAATTCCTCTGCCGCAGCTCGAAAAGTTCGACAAGCGTTTATTTAATGAGTTGCGGACATTCTGTAAGGAATTTACTTTCCAGGATGCGCAGGATATAAAAGATATTGAAGCTATTACAAACCACGATGTTAAGGCTGTGGAATACTACCTCAAGAAGAAATTTGAAAAGATGGGGCTCGGCAAGTTCAAGGAATTTATTCATTTTGGTCTTACATCCCAGGATATTAATAATACTTCCATGCCTTTTGCTTTGAATCTGGCTAATAATGAAGTAATCATGCCTCTTTTTGATGATCTCCTGCAGAAACTCCTGACCCGTGCCAAAACGTGGAAGACTATCCCAATGCTTGCACATACACACGGGCAACCGGCATCGCCTACTATACTTGGAAAAGAGATTTATGTGTTTGTGGAGCGGCTACGTATGCAAATCAAAATGTTGAAGACTATTCCCTTTACTGCAAAGTTTGGTGGTGCAATTGGTAATATGAACGCGCATCACGTGGCATTTCCTGATGTGAAATGGAGCACTTTTGCCGACAATTTTGTTAAAAACAACCTCGGCCTCGAACGCCAGCAAACTACTACTCAAATAGAACATTATGATAACCTTGCTGCTTATTTCGACAATCTCAAGCGTATAAATACCATCCTGATAGACCTTTGCCGTGATATGTGGACTTATATCTCGCTTGAGTACTTTAAGCAAAAGATTAAAGCCGGAGAGGTTGGATCTTCTGCTATGCCACACAAAGTTAATCCGATCGATTTCGAAAATGCCGAAGGTAACCTCGGGGTAGCAAATGCATTTTTCGAACATCTTTCAGCAAAGCTTCCGATTTCGCGCCTTCAACGTGACCTTACTGATTCTACTGTTACGCGTAATATTGGCGTTCCGGTTGCTCATATGATGATCGCGATAAAGTCGCTGAGCCAGGGACTTGATAAATTGATTCTCAATGAAGAAAAAATCCATCAGGATCTTAATGCTAATTGGGCCGTTGTGTCGGAAGCCATCCAAACCATACTTCGTCGCGAAAACTATCCTAAACCTTACGAAGCACTTAAGAATCTTACCCGCACAAATGCACACATTGACAAGCAAATGATTGATACCTTTATTGATAATCTCAATGTTCCAGCCAAAGTAAAGGCTGAATTGCATAAAATTGCACCAGAAAATTATACTGGTATATTTGAACTATGAGATTAGATGAACAATGAAAGTCGTTCAATTATAATCGCCTGGAATGCAATCATACAGGGGATTCACGCCCGATCAAACCAGGGCTGAGTTTTCGGTGCTTACGCATATTAATTTAATCGTTTCTTAATCGATGCATAAAGTATTTTCATTCATACTCATTTTTCTTTTTCCGGCTTTCTCCTTTTCGCAATTCACTCAAAAGCAGCAAACCAAAGCGTCACGAATCCACAAAAAGGTATTCACTGTTGATTCGCATGATGATACTCCAATGAACCTTTTCGAAAAGAATTTTGATCTGGCAAAGGACAATTCGCTAACAATACCTCATACCTGTGTAGATATTCCGCGAATGACTTCAGGAGGTATTGATGCAATTTTCTTCGCTGTATTCGAAGGCCAGGGTTCCCGCACACCCGATGGAAATGCCCGTGCTTTGAAAAGTGCACTTAAAACTTTTGATTCTATACATAGTGCTGTTGACCGCTGCAAACAAACGGCTGCTTTTGCCCTCAGTTCCGCTGATGGTTACCGCCTCGAAAAAGAAGGCAAAAAGGCTATATTCATTGGCGTAGAAAATGGATACCCAATAGGAAAAGATTGCAACAACATCAAATTGTTTTACGATCGGGGTGCTCGTTATATCACGCTTTGCCATACCAAAAACAATGATATTTGCTCCAGTTCTACCGATACGAACAATTCTATAGGGCTGTCAGCTTTTGGCAGGCAAGTGATAGCTGAAATGAACAGCCTTGGAATGATGGTGGATGTTTCACATGCTTCAGATGCTTCTTTCTACGATATACTGAAAGCCTCCAAAACTCCGGTAATTGCTTCGCACTCCTGTTCGCGTGCATTATGTAACAATCCGCGCAACCTTAACGATGATATGCTTAAAACTCTTGCAAAAGATGGAGGAGTAGTACAGTTGTGTATTTTGAGTGCCTATATAAAATCACCTGCGCCAAATCCTGCCCGCGATTCGGCAATGGCTGTAGTGAGAAATAAATGGCACAACTTCATGGATTTATCGGATTCCGAACGGGACAGCGCAAGTCGGGATTGGTATGGTGTAGATAATAAATACCCGCAATCATTGGCCACAGTTAGCGATGTTTGCGACCATATTGACCATATAGTAAAGGTTGCCGGTATTAATCATATTGGCATTGGTACTGATTTCGATGGGGGAGGAGGAGTAACCGGCCTCGAAAATGTTGGAAAGATGGGCAATATTACACTGGAATTAGTAAAACGTGGATATACCGAACGCCAGATTGCAAAAATATGGGGAGGGAACTTAATGCGGGTAATGCGTAAGGTTGAACATTATGCCGGATCGTAAAATATTGCGAAATTGAAAGATTTTCAACTTGCTGAGTGCAATTTTAATTACTTCATGTTTTGTTTATTCTTCTGATTCAGCATTTCCTGCATTCACATACCTTTCCCATTTGTCCAATACAGCTTGCATGTCAGTAGGAATTTCCGAATCGAAGAACATGAATTTGCCGGATGATGGATGTTTGAAACCCAGCGATTTGGCATGAAGCGCCTGCCTTGGAAGCAAAGTGAAGCAATTCTGGATAAACTGCTTGTAGCGTGAAAATGTAGTGCCACGGATTATTTCGTTACCGCCATAGCGCTCATCGTTAAAAAGCGGGTGGCCGGCAAATTTCATATGAGCGCGTATCTGGTGTGTGCGCCCGGTTTCAAGCGTGCATTCAATAAGCGTGACATAATTATAGCGTTTAAGCACCTTGTAATGCGTAATGGCATGTTTACCCTTGCTGCCATCGGTAAATACTGCCATCGCCATCCTGTCGCGGGGATCGCGGGCGATATGACCTGTTATTGTTCCTTCGTCCTCCTTAAAGTCGCACCAAACCAGCGCCTGGTATTTTCGCTCAATAGTGTGTTCGAAAAAATTGCGGGCAAGCTTTGTTTGCGCTAGTTCGTTTTTAGCCACCAGCATTATACCCGACGTATCCTTGTCTATCCTGTGAACCAGGTATGGTCCCATATCAGAAGAGCCTTTCGGAATATTAAATTTGAATGCCAAAGCATTCACCAATGTGCCGGTGTAATTGCCAAATCCAGGATGCACTACCATACCTGGCAATTTATTGATCACCAGCACATCATCATCTTCATAAACAACATCAACAGGAATGTTTTCAGGAATTATTTCTGTGTCGCGCGGGGGATAAGCCAGTACAATAGAAATCTGATCGAGAGGTTTTACGCGGTAATTTGATTTTACCGGAACACCATCTACCAGAATATTACCAGCTTTGGCAGCATTCTGAATTTTATTGCGGGAGGCATTCTGTACATGACCCATCAGGAATTTGTCAATCCTGAGCAGGTTTTGTCCTTTGTCCACCACAAACCGGTAATGTTCGTAAAGGTCGTTCTCTTCTGATGAGAGATCTGGCGATTCTTCTTCGGTCAACATAGGATTCTGGAGGGTAAAAGGGCTTTTAGCATTTAATGTGTAACTAGTAATTTTTTAAATTTTTGCTCATGTGTATGGTCATTTACAAGGCAAACCAGGTATACTCCCTGAGAAAGTGATGAAATATCAATTTGTTTTGAATAAGGCTTGTTACAAGCAGTAATACCGGCCATATCGCAGATAATAATTCTTAAATAGCCATTTTTTTCATCTGTCATGCAGGATTCAGGAATACTGAAATTGACTTTATCACTGGCAGGGTTAGGATAAATTTCAAAAGAACTCCGCGTATCCTCTGGCTGGGAAATACCAACCGGATTTGCCAGTCCAACAATCGGCCTTATCATCAAAGCACCCTTAAAGGTACTCTGTGTCCATGTACCATAAGTATTGTACCATAAATGCTGGCTGGCATCGTTGTATTTATCAAAGCCTATATTCAGGTTGTCGTCGGTAGTCTGCTGCCATCCGATATAAAATTTACGTCCGGGGAAGTGCTGTTCATCAATAAAAAGGACAGTATCAAGCGAAATAGTCTGGTATTTATTCAGGCTATCTGTGAAATAGGCTTTCACACTCTTTTTTGCAAAAACGATCTGCCCGGGTTTTCCATAACTGTCCTTCCAGATAGTAAGCGTAAAATACTGGAGATTACCACCGGTACGGCTTTGATTGACGTACATATGAACGCCGCGCAACGAGTCGTTGTGGTTGAGTTTGAACTCGTAAGCAAGTTTGGATCCTGCAGGTGTAAGGCCATAACCGGCTTCGGCAGTTCCGTCATCATAAGCGTAATAATTACTAAACACCTGGGAGTACCTTAGCGTGTCGTTAGATGGGAGGCGGAGGCCCGGATCCGTAGTAAGAAAATGCACGGTTTTAAAAACAACTTTCTGTTGATCGCCTATTGGATATACCCAATCGACAGGAGGCAGAGCGTAAGGCGGGTGGTCAGAATATCCATCAGTTGCAAAAGGGAGAATATAGAATTCACCACCGTTGTAAGTATAGACAGGTGTGCCGAAATCCTTTGTTACCACGTATTTATAGGAGGAGATATGGGATGACTCATTGTTCTGGTTGGCTATATACATTTTGAGCGATTGCTTCATCTCATTCACATAGTTGGCGCGGTATTGGCTATAAGGCATGGCTTCATAATTTTTAAGCAGCGAGGGTGCCCGCCCTGCAAAAGCAACATCATTCAGGGCCGTATCTTTCAAGGATCGCCCGGTGTTTAGAAAAACATAGTCGATATTCCATTGATCACCATTACTCTGCCAGCTGGGCAGGATATTATTAGCCAGGCTGGCATAATTGTGGAACCGGAACTGGAAACCATTGTGGTAATATAAAGCACTGTCAGTAATGGGTATAAGTACTTGTTTAAATGCCTTGTTGTTATTCTTCACCCTGAAAGTATCCAGGGACATTCCTGTGGAATACCACACATTTCTCCATACCGGGTAAATTAAGGTGTCAATTGTATCCATTTCGGTTGGCGAATGGAATTGAAGTATAAGAGAATCATTCTTTGCAGGAGCAGTGCCGTTTCCCTGCGGCTGATAATAGAAACTGAGATACACCGAATCTTTTCGCGTAATCGGGCGGTTCAGGTTAAGCATCGAGTCGAGGCGGATAGGCCTTGAAGTGAGATAATCTGCCAGAAAGGCTGATGATAATGCTTCAGGATAAATAGCTCCGAATTTATCAATCGCGTCGAGAGTTGCAACACCAGTGCTGGGAGCTTCAACTCCAAAATCCAGATTTACAAAAGCAGAACTATCCTGCCATAATTGCGGTGAAGGGTAATAGAGGGAGCCCGAAAAATCGTCAAGGAAAGGAAGCTCGATACTGCCTATAGTTGTGAAGTGCTTTTGTGAAGGGTTTAATGCCGCATCCCTTCGCAACTGCAAAATAGCCGCATTATACTCTAATCCCGACAGATATTCCTGTGCGTGGGAACTTAAACACAAGATGGCGAGAATGCCAACAATTTGAATTCGATGGTTCATTTAGTAATTGTTTTCTGTTGATAGTGAGTCAGGCCGAAGGGTATCAACCTTATATGATCTGATATAGCTGTCGAAATCGAAATCTAAAGAAGAGCGAAAGATCAGGTTTACAGGATTCCCGAGGTTCAGGTACCGTCCAATAGTATAGTGTGGTTCTTGCTCGTAAACCCGGGCATCTATACTATCTGTGTTTTGGTCGTATGTTTCAGTGCCAACATTAAGTGAAAACCGGCGCAGTTCCATGATAGCTTCCTGCCGTGTTTTGCCTATGAGGAAAGGTATTTGTACTTTATCCCCACCCAATCCGGACCCGACAACAAGATCAATTGTTGATCCTTTTGTGAGGAATTTACCTTTTATTATAGTCCTTCCATGGTATAGCTGCCTTAAAACTGCATTATTTGCGATATCAGCCACCTGGCTGATACTGCCGAGTTTTAGCCCGTAAGTCTGGAGAATAGCAGTGGCCTGTCTTAGCGAAAGATCAACCAGATCGGGCATACTAACCTGCTCGGGTAAAGATGCAACTAGCGTAAGATAAATTTTCCTGTGAGCTTTAACGTGCGAACGCGGTTGTGGCTCTTGCGATATTACCGTGCCTTTGCGTTTGGATGCATCATAAACTGAATCGATGACTACAAGTTCAAAGTCTTTGCTGCTTTCGAGTTTGGCAATCTGATCCATAGTAAGTCCATTAAAGTCGGGAACATTGGCGGATTCTCCATGTTTTGTATAAACTCCTAATGATGCCAGAACAGCCCACGACAGAATAATAAAAATCAGGACAGCTACACCTAAGTGTTTAAGAAAAGTTTTTGTAGCAACAAATTGAACAAAATTCATACAGTTGTATTGCAGTGAAGTTTTGTGGTGGACAATTTTTGTTTGTTTTTGTTTGTTTTCAACTTGTTAAAGTCCAATGTTTAAAGTGCTTTGTTTAAGGATTTGTCATATAAACGTGAACTAAAGACTGTTAGTATCGACAGGGAAGCAAAGATATTAATATTATGCATGGCAGCAGACAAGGAAAATGTCTTTACATTTGCTTCAATCAAGAACATTACGTTTATGAAGAAGCGAATAGCAGTTGTAATGGGAGGCGATTCAGGCGAATACGACATCTCGATGCAGAGCGCAAAAGTGACTTGTCAGCAAATTGATAGTGATAAGTATGATGTTTATCCTATACTCATTCATAAAAATGAATGGGCTTTTATTTCACAGGATGGCAGTCATGTGCCGGTAGATCGTTACGATTTCAGTATTTCTCTTTCCGGGATAAAAATTAAGTTCGACGCTATTTTCATTGCCATTCATGGCACGCCGGGAGAAGATGGTAAATTGCAGGGCTACCTGGAGATGCTCAGCATACCTTTTACTACATGCGATTCAATTACTTCTGCTCTTACATTCAGCAAGTACTTTACTAACGACCTGGCAATTACTTATGGTATAAAAGTCCCGAAAACCTTCCTGGTGCGGGCTGGCCACGCGTATGATGTAAAGGAAATCTCAGATGCCCTTGGGTTCCCTTTTTTTATAAAACCAAACAAATCAGGATCGAGTGTAGGCGTGTCCAAAGTTTACAATTTTAATGAAGTGGAAGCTGCAATGCAGAAGGCTTTCGCGCACGACAACGAAGTTCTTTTACAGCAATTTGCCAAGGGAAGGGAACTGGCTTGCGGGGTTTATTGCCTTAAAGGTGACATAAAAGTGCTGCCGGTAACAGAGATTATTCCAGCAAAAGATTTTTTCGATTACGAGGCAAAATATTCCGAAGGAATGGCCAGGGAGATTACACCAGCTCAATTGACAGATGCAGAAACAGCTGAATGCCAAAGGATTACAACTTATCTTTACGATAAGTTCAATTGCCGGGGAATAGTGCGTTTCGACTATTTCCTCGATGGTGATGATTTTTGGTTTCTGGAAGTTAATACTGTTCCTGGCCTGTCAGAAGGAAGCATTGTGCCTAAACAAGCTGCCGCTGCCGGTATAAGTATGAAAGAATTGTTTTCGCAACTGATAGAAGAAGCATTGGTTAAATAACTCAAGTTTCGGAGTTGACACTAAGGGTTAATCCTTATCTGCCTTATGTCTTGTAAACGAAAAACAATCAAGCCCTGAAAGGGTAATATCTGCGAACACAGGGCTAAGCCCGGTGTTTATCGCAACCCGTGACTCCTCAAGCCCTGAAAGGGCGGAATCGTCAATCCCTAAAATACGGTTCACATATCCGATCATAGTATTACGCCCAATCAGGGCTTTTGATTCTGTTTCTGAGCCTATCCGACGGATTGCATCCGTCGTTAATGTGTAACGCACCTTCGTGGCTGTGTTATGGTTATATTTTTAACCCCGAAACTTGAATTAATAAACAATAACTTTTATAAATTAAATTTCTCCAAAATCCTGCTTCTTCAAAAAAGCTGCCAGCTTGCTCACAGCCCTTGCACGGTGACTTATCGTATTTTTCTGTTCCAGTCCCATTTCTGCAAATGTACAGTTGCTGCCATCAGGTTTAAAGATCGGATCGTAGCCAAAGCCTTCATTGCCATGTTTTTCATTAAGAATTACACCTTGTACGCTACCTTCAAACATGAATTCATCTCCGCGTATGATTAATGCGATAACTGTGCGGAATTGAGCTTTCCGGTTATTGATTCCCTCCAGTTCCACAAGTACTTTATCCATATTTGCAATAAAGTCGTGGGCTTTACCGCCATACCTCGCAGAAAAGACACCAGGGCGGCCATTAAGAGCTTCTATTTCCAAACCGGTATCATCGGCAAAACAATCCATTCCATATTTTGAATAAACATAGCGGGCTTTAAGTAGCGCGTTGCCTTCCAATGTTGGTTCTGTTTCAGGAATGTCATCATTACAACCAATTTCAGCAAGGCTTACAATATGAAATCCACGCCCGGCTATATTGGTGATCTCTTCAAGCTTATGCTTGTTGTTGGTTGCGAATACCAGTGTCTTCATGTATTATTCGTTATGATAAGGTTCATTGCGGATTATAGTGAATGCGCGGTACAACTGTTCGGCAAAGATGAGCCTAATCATTTGGTGTGTAAATGTCATGCGGGATAAGGAGAGCTGGTATGATGCATTCTTTTTTATTTCGTCGGACAGGCCATAGGCACCTCCGGTTATGAAGCACAGATCTTTAATTCCTGAATTCATCCATTTTTGAAGCTGAACTGAAAAATCAACTGACCTGAGCTCTTTGCCCTTTTCATCAAGCAGTACAATTGTGCTTCCATCAGGTATACTTTTGAGCAGGAGGGAGGTTTCGCGCTCTTTAATCTGCGAAGGGGAAAGATTTGAAGAATCTTTTATTGCAGGTATTACCAAAACGTTAATGTTGATATAATGGCTAAGTCGTTTCAGATAAAGGCTGAAGCCTTGATCAATAAAATCAACGTCTGTTTTCCCGATAAGCAAGATGGTGATCTTCATTGTATCTGGTGATTTGGTCGATGGTTTTCATTATATTTGCCGTTGCAATAATAAAGAGACGGTATTATTGGTTTGGTTTTTGTACTGATTAACAGATTTATCTGATTATTTTGAGCCAACATGATAGAAAAATTAACAAAGGGGAATATATTCGAAATCATTGCTCATTTCATCTAACATCAAATAATCTAATTTTATTAAGATGAAAAAGACCTCAATATTACTTATTTTTTCACTATATCTGGCATTGCAGTCGTCAGCTGTAAAGATGTCGCCGGTTTCTGCCGGAGTTAATGAGTCCATAGCGGCAGCAATAAAGACCGGCAATTCCAGTGAACTGGCAAAGTATTTCAACAATACTGTGGAAATTCAGATACCAGCTAACGAAGGAACATTCAGTAAGAGCCAGGCAGAAATGATTGTTAAAGAGTTCTTTCTAAAGAACCCGCCTGTCAGCTATACCAGCAATCAGCAAGGTTCTTCCAATGGAGGAGCCCAGTTTATGATAGGAACATACAAGAGTGGAAAACTCGTTTTTCACGTGTACATATTGATAAAACCGATTGCCGGTAAAATGCTTATACAGCAATTACATTTCGAAAACGAATAACGCGGGTTTAAAAATAATATACACAATGATGACTATTGACGAGATTATTGAACAAGCCTTGCGCGAGGATTTGGGTGACGGAGATCACACATCGTTGGCTACTATTCCAGGCTCTGCCAGGGGTAAAGCCCAACTACTTGTAAAAGAAAACGGTGTGATAGCCGGATTGGAGCTGGCTCGTAAGGTCTTCGCCAAAGTAGATCCTGAACTTAAAATGACACTGTTTATTACTGACGGTGTTAAAGTTAAAAAGGGAGATATCGCCTTTGAGGTGCAAGGGCCAAGCATCTCCATCTTATCTGCGGAAAGGCTTGCGCTCAATTTTATGCAACGCATGAGCGGGATTGCAACTTCAACGCGCTTACTTGTTGACCGCTTGCAAGGCTTGAATACACGAATTCTGGATACACGTAAAACAACGCCATTGCTGCGCGAAATAGAGAAGCAGGCTGTAAGGATTGGTGGCGGGTATAACCATCGTTTCGGACTTTACGATATGATCCTTATCAAGGATAATCATGTGGATTTTGCCGGAGGAATCACTCAGGCGATTGTTTCCACTACCGAATATCTACAAAGGATTGGTAAGGATTTGCATATTGAAATAGAGACCCGAACCATGGAAGAAGTAGAGCAGGTTCTTGCTGTGGGAGGCGTTCATCGCATTATGCTTGATAATTTTAGTTTTGAGGATTTACGTGAAGCCGTTCAGATGATCGACCACCGTTTCGAAACCGAAGCTTCAGGAGGTATAACTTTAGGGACAATAAGACAATATGCTGAATGTGGGGTCGATTTTGTTTCGGTTGGTGCATTAACGCATCACATTAGCAGCCTGGACCTTAGCCTGAAAGCTGTCAGTTAACTGCCATACTACAGAAATGAACATAAATTCGGCGAAGAAATTTGGAAAGGATATTGTTCATTTTCTGGAAACCCGGTGGAGGATAGTGCTTGTTAGCAAACCGATAAGATATGTTGAGAGTTATGCGCGGAGCATTGTATTTCCAGGCTTCGATGGTATGTCACTTTATGATGTTGTTGGTTTTTTTATCAGGGGTATTCAACGTGGCGCCATAACATCCAGGGCTTCAGCATTTTCATTCAACTTTTTTTTGGCAGTATTTCCTGCAATAATATTTTTCTTTACAATCATACCTTATATTCCTATCTCAGGTTTTCAGGATATGTTACTTGAACTCATGCGCGATTTTATACCAGAAAAGGTATATGGTACTGTTGAGGAAACCCTGTTCGATATTGTTAAACGTCAGCATGGTGGCTTGCTTTCAATAGGTTTTATTCTTGCTATGTATTTTTCAACAAATGGTATCAACAGTCTCATCGAGTCTTTTAACCAAACATACCACACAATCGAAACCCGGTCAGCATTTAAACAGAGGCTTATTTCAATATTATTGGTATTAATACTATCAGTACTTGTAATTGTTGCAATTGTGCTGATGATAGTGGGTCCAATTGTGCTGGAATTCCTTGCAACCAGCAATATTCTTCACAATGCTTTTACTGTTCAACTGATAATTTTCGGGAAGTGGATAGTTGTTGCTGCACTCTTCTTTTTTGCATTTTCATTTCTTTATTACCTGGCACCGGCTAAACGGAAGCAGTTCCGTTTTATCTCAGCTGGTTCAACACTGGCCACATTACTTACAATATTAACATCAATCGGATTTAACTATTATGCGAATAATTTTATCCGTTATAACACACTTTATGGTTCTATTGGTACGCTTATGATAGTCATGCTGTGGATATATTTTAATGCCATTATTGTACTTATTGGTTTTGAACTGAATGCCAGTATTTCCAAAGCCAGTAATGAGAGGAGATCAGCAAAGTGAAGATTGACACACGGGAATACCTGAAACTTTCATTCATCTACACACTGGTTGCAGCAGTTCCTCCGTTGATCCAGGTTCTTATCCAACCAATTTATGAAGGATCGGACAAACTGAATGCAATTGACTTTTCTCAGTTAGCTATTACCGAATTATTTACTTCCCTCGTTTTTGTGTTAGCCACTTTTTCGATGGGGAATGCCATATCGCGTTTCTACTACGATTACATGGATGATCGGAAAGGTTATGACAGGCTTGTTTCCAGTGTGTTTATCTCAATTCTGATCCGTGGTTTCATAATTCTTGGGATTGGTTTTCTATTCAGCGACTATATTGGAAGGCTGTTTGTTCAGCCAGCGTTGCAGGATTTTTCATCATATGGATATGCCTCGATCATTACAGGTATCGGGAGGGCAGTTAACATCACTGCAGCAGCCTTGTACCGGAACGAGAAGAAAGTGATGAACTTCGTTTATGTCAATATAGGGTTAGGCATTTTTCGCACAGGCTTCCAATTAGCTGGTCTTTTTATGTTCGATATGTCTTTTATTGGCTATATCAATGGCAGTGCAATCGGAACGAGCATCACAACTTTAGCAGTTTTGATTTATACATACAGGCGTTCAGGTTTCCGGTACGATTTTAAAATCATGAAATCGGTTAACCAATTTGCTTCTCCTCTCACGCAATATGGGATTGTGGTTTGGGCACTGGCTTTTGCTGATAAATATTTTCTGGAAAAATATCCTGCCGATCTGGGGATTTACAATACTGCGGCCGGGTTTGCTTTGGGTATAAGTATTGTATTACAAGGGTTGCAGGGAGCCAACCAGCCGGAAGTTTTCCGTGTGATGAAGGAAGGCATCGAAAAACAGCAGGAGACCATACGAAAACTTTCAAATATGTTACTGGCACAGTCTCAGTTAGTCATTGCTTCAGCTATTATTCCTGTGATGCTCTACCTGACGCTTTTTTATACTACACAGATCCGTTTTGCAGCAGGGCTGGTAACAATTATCTTTCTGCGCAACCTTGTACGAACACAGTATGTGGTGTTTTCATATTCTGTGTACTACATGAAAAAAACAAAGTTTTTCTTTTATCTCAATCTTGTGGTGCTTGCAGTTAATCTTTTGCTAAATTTTCTGCTTATTCCTACATTCAAGTTCTATGGCGCTATTGCAGCCGGTATAGTATCTGATACCATCCAGGTTGTGGGTATTTATTTCTACCAAAAGAGTATAATAACAATCAACTGGAATTTAAAAAAGACATTGTATTTCCCGCTAGCATTGATGGGGATAGCCATCCTGATGGAATATATAAAAATCGTGGCAGGGCTTAACCCTTTTATCACTTCATCAGTTGTTGTGTTATCAATGTTTACTGGTCTGTTCATTCTATACAAGGTTGAAATCAGGGGATTTATAGCAAAAAAATGGATGCGATACTCATAAACAGGCCACTTCTACATCACGAAGTTGAAGAAGTCAGAAAGCTGGTAGCAGGAACCGATTGCAAGATTTTTGCTACATTGGCTTTGCCTTCAGAGTTAACTGATCTTATTTTGGAACCTTTGTATTTGAGTCCATCAGAAAAAAAGCAGATATATGCTCAAACGCTCGACTCGTTGCTGGGATTTGGTGACAAGCAGGTATCGGGAATAGCTGTTAGCGATTGGTTTAGTTTAGGATCAATGCCGCTATGGCATTACCAGCGTTTCAGGATATTTTTTCCTTTGCGAAACCTGATGTACGAACTGGCCGGGCTTCAGAAAATAGCTCAGCAAGCAGCTAAAGTAACGTGTTTTACTTCATCAGATTTGCTTATTGAATATCCCGATCTTCTACCAAATATCGATTTACGTTTTCACAATTCATCAGGCAAACAGAAAACAAACTTTATCGTTGTAATATCCTATGCTATTTTTGCTCTGTTACGCATTATAATAGGGGCGTTTCAGATGTTCAATCTGCGAGGGAAGCAACACATGATTTTAGATCGCTCCGAAAAGCAGGCTTGTATCGACCCGGTAACTTTTCGTTCAAAACCTGATAATTATAATCTTTCTTATATGCTCGATCGCTCGGGCAAACGATTCATGGTGCTTAGTGAGGTAGATATTCCGAAATTTGATTCTTCCTCAAATTTCCGATTACATGGTTACTACTTTTGGCAAAGAAATCGCAAGTCGCGAACGATTAATGGCGAGTATATCCTTTTTAAGGCAATGATGTGCGTTGAACTTCATAAGGAAAAACAGAGGATACTTAAGGAACTTTCTCTTTCAATTGATGCAGTCGGAAAAGCTACTCTTACACCAAACGAAAGAATAATATTTTCGTTTTTTGTGAAACTTCAGCGGACAAATGATTTTTTCATTTTCAAGCATCTGGCATATCTGCGCTTCTTCAAAAAACACAAATTTATAGCTATAAGTTGCATTGATGAAAACAGTCCTTCTGTTCGTTGTATTCTTGATGCCGGAAGATCCCTTGGTAGCAAAACTATTGGTATTCAGCATGGTAACATTGGCGACGCGCAGCCTGCATATTTATACACTTCCGCTGACCGGCAAAACCGGATTATGGCCGATCACACATTGGTTTGGGGCGACTATTGGAAGGAGTTTCTAATATCAAAAGGGAATTATCCGTCTGACGGGATACACGTGATTGGCCAACTGCGCACTGATGTAATTCCAAAGCTAAAAGAAGCAGGAATGCAGGATATAAAGCAAAAACTTTCAGGTGGCAAATCTTTGGTTGTATTTGCTTCTCAGCCCCAGCCAGATGCAAATCTGAGGCGGCAGGCTGCTTTTGATGTTTTTACAGCCTTAAAAGACGAAAAAGATGTTTTTGTGGTCGTAAAACTTCATCCTGCCGAGCGCTTTGCATTTGACTATTACAATGCAATCGCCCGCGAAACCGGCTGTGTGAATTATAAATTAATTTATGATATCGATCTATACAGGCTGATTGCTGCTTGCCAGGTGCTCATTACATGTTACTCTACTGTTGGCACCGAGGCTATCTATTTTGACAAACCATTAATAATTCTTGATCATCTGCGCGAGGATTTATTAGGCTACCATGAAGAAGGAGTTGCTATGCAGGCGACCGGAAGTGAAGATGTTAAAATGATGGTTCGGGGATTTCTTGACAGGCAAATCATTCCTGATGAGATAGCATATAAATCATTTATCAGCCGTTATGCTTTCTGTATTGATGGGAATGCTGTGGATCGTTGCCTGAGTTTTATAAATAAGTTAGAGTAATTTCATTTCTGCATTCAGGAATTCCGCAAATTGCCAGTCAAGCTCTGTGTCCAGATCAACTGAATATCTGCTTTCCATAACATACTTCAAAGTTCTGCAATCCAATGGTTTATTCTCTATTAATGATTTAACATTATAGATATAAATAGCTCCATTTACCTGCCAAACATCAGGGCAGTCCTGTCGCCTGGTGAAATTTCCTGTCTTCGATTTTTCGAGTAATCCCATTTCATTTTCTTCAAACAAAACAAAGTAAGGATTGGCATCGGTTAATTTAACTGACATTACCAGATCAACATTTTCCGAATACAATTCCAGGGCTTCTTTTAAATGAAATGCTTGCCTGAAAGGAGATGTAGGCTGTAATAACACAATAGCATCATACTTACGGCCAAGTGATTCATAATAATTGATTGCATGAAGTATCACATCATTTGTTGAGGCAGTATCTGAGGCCAATACTGAAGGACGAAGGAATGGCACAACTAATCCCATACCTTCGGCAATTGCCGCAATTATAGTATCATCGGTCGAAAGGCAAATATTGTCATCGGAAGCAAATTGCCTGGCTAGTTCTATGCTATAACTAATCAGAGGCTTACCGGCGAATAGCTTTAAGTTTTTCCCGGGAATTCCTTTTGAACCGCCTCTGGCTGGAATAAGATAAAGAGTTTTCATCAGAACTTTATATGTTTGAATTCCTGCTGTGCCCTTTCAAAGTCTTCAATTCGGCCTATATCAATCCAATAACCAAGAATAGGATAATGGATAAGCTTTTTTCCTTCCGCGATAACAGCATCCATCAATTCAGTAGCATGAAAGTGTTTCCCGCCAGGGATCATATTTAACAAATTGCGTTTTATAAGGTATATTCCTGCACTGGCATAATGCGTGTAAACAGGTTTTTCCCTGAAGGAAAGAATTCTACTCCCATCCGTTTCGAGCACAGCAAATGGCATATTTACTTTATAAGGAATTGAAGCTACTGCCATTGCTGCATCTTCTTCAATAAAATTCTTATAAAAGTCCTCATAATCAATGTTAGTAAGGATGTCGGAATTTATAATAAGTAAATGTTGACTTGAGAATCCTTCTACAAGCGCAACAGCTCCGATTGTACCGAGTGGAGTGGATTCGCGGATGTAATCAATATTAATTGATTTGTTGCTGCCATCGCCGAAGTAGTTCTCAATTTGTTCGCCAAGATATTTTACTGCGATGTGAAAATCATCAAGCCCAAAATCAATCAGGCGGTCAATGTTATGTTCCAGTATTGGTTTGTCACCGATTTTGAGAAGCGGTTTAGGGATGGAATCGGTAAGAGGCCGCATACGATCGCCACGTCCGCCGGCCATAATTACAACATCAAGAGGTAGTACCGAGTGTTGTTTATTCAGGTCAATAATTCGTATGATTCTGTTTTGGTCATCTATTTGCGGGATTAATTTTATCCGCCTTTCCCTGAACTGCTCAATGTCGCTGAGATTGAACTCTTTATTACGAATGAACCGAAAATTCCGGAACATGAATTTATCTGTGGAATCCTGAAGTGTTAATCCGTTAAGCAGTCCACGTCGTACATCGCCATCAGTGAGCGTTCCAACGAGTTGTTCCACGTCATTCACTACAAAAAGCGTTAAGGTGTCCGGCAAATCGTTAAGTAAAGCAAGTGCAGTCTTTACCGCTTCCTTTTCGAAAATCAGTTGTTTTTGCAGATTAGCGGTATTCATGTTTCAGTATTTTTACAATGTTTTCGGCAGCTGTTCCTCTGCCATAGATATCTATTATACCTGGATCTTCTGACTGTTTGACACTATTTACAGATTCAATAATCTCATTGGTTTCAAATGGGCAACTAATAATATTGGGTGTTAATATACGGCCTTTCTGGCGGGTTCCGAGGTTAATAACCCATTTTGGAAAGAATGAGGCTTCAAAAAAACCACTCGAAGTGTTTCCTAGCATCAATCTGCAATGTTTCATGCAGGAAAGGTAACCAAGTGAACCAAAATTCTCAACAAGTTTAATGCGCTGCTTTCCTTCTGCATATACTTTTAGTTTCTCTCTTATAATAAGCCCGGTTGTATCTGCATTTGGCATAGTTATTACAACCTGGAAGTCCTGGAGTCCATCAAATGCAGCTATCAATTCATCAATATGATGAGCATTGTTTCCAAACAAAATTGTTTCCGGATGGACTGTTGTAAGTATTGTAGGAATACTTAAATCAATTTCATAAAGCTTCTTGAATTCGTTTATTGAGAGAAATTGTATCGTGCGTAAGTTGTCAATTCCCAAGGCCCCGGTATTGTATGTATTTGCACCGGAACCCTTTAATTCAGCCACGCGCAGGCGGTAAGTCTCTGTACAGGCAAAATGTATTAAGGACATTTGTGTGATTGAATGTCTGAAGGCATCGTCGATAGCTCCTTCTGTAGTTTCACCACCATGAATGTGGGCAAATTTTACATTAAACGGGATTCCGGATGCAACCGCGGCAAACATCTCGAAACGGTCGCCCAAGGCGAAAACAAGGTCAAAAGATTCGTTTTTCCAAACTTCGGCAAAGTCAATCATTGTCCTGCCCATGGATTTTGAGATTGAAAAGGGGCTATCATCCAGAGGCATGCCGGGAATCTGGTAAGCTACGTCAAAACCCGCTTCAGTAATGTGATTAATTCCCATACCATATTCAGGCGAAAGATGACTCCCGTAAGCAATAATTCTTAGCTGGAAAAAGGGGTCAGCTTTCAGAGCTTTTAATAATGGGAGGTATAGGCTAAAGTCAGCTCGCGAACTGGTGAGTATGGCTATCTTCATTTCAGATGTTCAAATTGCAACTTAGCCTCTGCTAAAAGGCTGGTCTTTAATTCCCGGCCAATAACCTGATCAATAAGCATTGGACTTATCCCATCTCCGGGTCTTTTCATTTCCATATCAGCAGCAGTAAGGATATGCCCTGCCGGAAGTGCTGCTGATAAATGAATGCTTTTTCGTGCAGCAACAAGATTTTTTATTTCCGAAGGAGCAGGTTCTTTTATACCGGTGCCCAAAGCCATTTCTACATTGCGGATTGCTTTCACCATCGCTTTCAATTCATGTGGTTCCAGCGATGCTTTGTGATCAGGGCCGGGAAGCGAACGATTGAGTGTGAAATGTTTTTCGATTATTCTCGCTCCTAAAGCCACTGCTGCAATAGGAATCTCAATACCATGAGTATGATCAGAGTAGCCAACTTTAACCCCAAAAGCCTTACCCATTGTAAGCATTGCATTTAGATTGACATCGGCAAATGGTGCCGGATATTCGGTAGTGCAATGCAAAATCGTAATCTTATTCAAAGGAGCCCCACATGCCACAAGTTCATCGATTGCCTGTTTAACTTCATCCATGGTTGACATTCCTGTGGATAGAACAATCGGTTTACCC
>CAZEDO010000017.1:0-41949 GCA_964511085.1 uncultured Lentimicrobiaceae bacterium | reverse complement strand
CTGCTGACAACCGAAAAATCAAATTTAGTGCCGATCATTACGCAATCGGTATTGGAGCCATTGGCGACGGATTCGACGACTGCAAAAGCCGCTACGGAGAATTCCTGGCTTTGGGAGAAGCGCTGGTTTATAAGCCGTCGGATGGATCAAAAGTTCCGGACTATGCGATAAAAACCGGCAGGCTCGAACCCGAAATAAATGCGCTTTATTCGTTGGAAGCTGAAGGTTTTTTTTTAAACAGGATCTCATTTGAACCATTGGAGCTCAGTACATCTATCCCTCTGGACCAATTGGCAGCAGGACTTTCGCAGACTTCGGGCCAAACGCAATTTGTGTTTCTGGCTATTGCTGAGAGTGCCGGCCTGGTAGGTTCAAGTCTGAATGCACCTCCTGTGGAAGGGAAGAAGTTATTTGAGTTTCCTGAAATCCGTGAAAACATCAATTTTACTACCGAACCCGCTTACCCGAGGATGCTCACGGTTTCACTCGGATTTTATGTGCAGGATCCTGATGAGGAAATGAAATTATTCCTGCGCCCTGTTAATCCCGGATCATCCGCATATATTCATACGCATTCTGCTGTTTTTCCTTTTCAGTCATTACCAAAAAACGAATC
This sequence comes from uncultured Lentimicrobiaceae bacterium, assembly GCA_964511085.1. Classification (GTDB taxonomy): domain Bacteria; phylum Bacteroidota; class Bacteroidia; order Bacteroidales; family DASVHX01; genus DASVHX01. The sequence goes on along the minus strand of CAZEDO010000017.1, from coordinate 41,333 downwards.
ATCAGCAGGGAAACTGATTTTGCATTTGTTCGAAAGCAGCATTGTTCAGGATGTGCTGCATCTCATAAACGACTCACGCGAAATCACCGGCTTAGGCCACAGCACATTCAAACAAGGAGTTGCATGGATCGGAAAATTCAGTTAATCATTAAAACTCAAGGTCAATGACATTATTAATAGGATCAATTACTATAGGGCTTATCATGGCGCTGCTGGCTCTGGGGATTTTTATCAGCTTTCGGATTTTTGATTTCCCGGATATTACGGCTGAGGGTTCCTTTACATTCGGAGCTGCTATCGCGGCCTCCCTTATTGTTGCCGGCATTAACCCGGTTGCGGCAACTGCTCTTGCTTTTGTGGGTGGTATGCTGGCCGGGGCTGCCACAGGTTTCATCCATACACGTTTTAAAATAAATCCGCTGTTATCCGGAATTTTAGTGATGACAGCTCTTTATTCGGTAAACCTTCACGTTATGGGTAAAAGTAATGTGCCACTGCTTTCGCAGAATACCCTGTTTACCTGGTTCGAGGATTTCTCAAACAACATTTCCGGAAAAGATGCTATGGTGAACCTCATCGGCTGGAGTGTACCAGCCAGGGATTTGTGGACGCTCTGCTTTTGTTTGCTTATCATCATTGCATGCAGCCTGTTGCTGTTGTGGTTTTTTCGCACGAATATCGGAACGGCAATGCGGGCAACAGGCGATAACGACCAGATGATCCGTGCCCTGGGGGTAAATACAAAAGTAATGATCATCGCAGGTGTTGCTCTTTCCAATGGATTTATTGCTCTTTCAGGTTCTATGCTGGCGCAGTTCCAGGGGTTTGCCGATGTGCAGATGGGAATCGGAATGATGGTTTGGGGGCTCGCGAGTGTGATTATTGGCGAAGCCTTGATCAGTGAAAACAGTCTAGGGATGGTTATAGCCGGGGCAGTTGTCGGCGCTGTCCTTTTCAGGTTGCTGGTTGCCATTGCGCTTCGCTGGGGCATGAATCCCAACGACCTGAAACTTATCACGGCCGCATTTGTATTTATTGCCCTGGTATTGCCAGGTATTATGAAGAAGACTAAAAAGATCAAACTAATCCATTAAAAATATGTTAGAACTCTCAAATCTTTATAAATCCTTCAATTCCGGAACCATCAACGAGGTTAATGCTTTACAGGATGTGAGCCTTACTATTGAAGATGGAAGCTTTGTTTGCGTTTTAGGTACAAATGGCTCAGGTAAATCAACCTTGCTTAACGCTGTAGCGGGAACATTTATAACCGATAACGGGACCATTATGCTGAACGGCATTAATATCACCCGCTTGCCCGAACATAAGCGGGCACGCCAGATTGGCCGTGTATTCCAGAATCCTTTCAGTGGAACGGCCGCAGCAATGTCGATTGGTGAAAACCTTGCTCTGGCAGCAAAAAGGGGTAAAAAACGGGGTCTGAGCCAGGTGCTGTCATCTTCAATTTTGCGTGCGTTGAAAGAGAAGGTAAAAACACTGAATATGGGATTGGAAGACCGGCTGGATAGCCCCATCGGGAAGCTCTCGGGTGGCCAGCGGCAAGCCCTTACGCTGTTGATGTCTAGCTGGCTCAAGCCCGATCTGCTCCTGCTCGATGAGCATACTGCTGCTCTTGATCCGAAAACAGCCGGAAAAGTAATAGAACTTACCGAACAGATTGTAACCGAAGGTAAACTTACCACCCTCATGGTAACGCATTCCATGCAACAGGCTGTTAACCTGGGCGATCGTATCATTATGATGCACCAGGGACGGATCCGTTACGATTTCAGGGGAGAAGAGAAAAAAAGAATGAAAGTGCCTGATTTGCTTTTCCTTTTTGATGAACTCAGGCGAAAAGATCAGATTGATAAAAGGGTAGCCGAATTACTTGAGTTAGAATATGTGTAAAGGAAACAATCATGCGTATCAAACAATTTATCAGGCCTCTCTTGTTTCTGGCAGCCGTGAGCGCTGTACTGCTGCTTTCCGATCTACAGAACCGGAAATCCACAGGCGGAAAAGATAAAATTACACGGATAGTCGTTTTTCGTTTCAGTTCAAGTCAGCTCCAGTTAGATACCGAAGTTGGGTTACTGGAGAGAATCAGTTCTGGTGATGATTTCCGCAAAGGTCGCATCGAAATTAAGAGATATTGTGCCGATGGCGATTTGGCCACAGCTAATACCATTGCACAGAATATTCTAAGCGAAAAATTCGACATGGTAGTTACAATCAGTACTATGGGACTGCAGGTAATGGCTAATGCCAATAAGGAGGGTGAAATGTTACATGTTTTCTGCGCCGTTACCGATCCGGTTGCCGCTGGCGTGGAGATTACCGGTACCAGGGCCAACCAGCATCCATCCCACCTGGTTGGAATCGGCACTTTTCAACCCGTTGATGGCATTTTCAGGATTGCCAGGCAGATGAATCCCCAGCTTAAAAAAATGGGCGTGGTTTGGTGTACCAACGAAACCTGTTCCGAAGCCTGTGTTAAGAAAGCCCGGATCATCAGCAAAGAACTGGGCATTGAACTGGTAGAACAGAGTGTTGAAACTATAAGCCAGGTTTACGAAGCTTCGATGGCTGTATGTGCTAAAGGGGTTGATGCTCTTTGGATTGGAGGCGACAACGTGGTGGAGACCGCTATGGAATTGTATGTTGGTGCTGCAGGGAAAAGCCGGATCCCGGTATTTACTAACGATCCGAAACATGCATTCAAAGGTGGCTTAGCAAACCTGGGAGCAAGCTATTTCGCAGTAGGTCAAACAGCCGGCGACCTGGTAATTTCTCTGATCAATGGACTGCCTCCCAGCCAGGTTGAAATAAATAATATAGTACCCGAAAAACTGTTCATCAACGATTCGGTTCGAAGGCTGATGAAAGAAAACTGGGTGATTACTGAAGATTTGAGGGTCAAAGCCGATTCTATCATTGAATAATTACTTATGTATTCTTTTGGTAATGAAATCAAGTGTCAGCAGGATTAAAAGCTGCTGAATAAAATGGTAGCTGATTCCGGAACCAGATTGAATTATCGTGAATATCTTTTACTTTTGATGGGGGAGTTATGATGGAAGCTATGAGCATCCAACTAAAAACAGGCAGATGTAAACAGGCATACCAATCGTTTCGCCACAAAGGGAATGTTTATGAATGGCGGCTTCTAATGGAACCGTAAAAAAATAAATGATGACAGATGAACAATTGCGTACCATATTTACAAAAAACAGTAGTATTGATTTCAATACTGCTTTCGGCAAACCTGATTCAGGCACAATTGCCAAAACTGGTATTTGCCCTGCAATGGATGCCACAGGCTCAATTTGCAGGCTATTACGTTGCACAGGAGAAAGGTTTTTACAAGGATGCCGGAATTGAGGTTGAAATAGAACATCCTTCAGCCTATATAAAAGCTACTGAAATGCTTGCCAGTGGAAAAGCTGATTTGATTTCGTTTTCCCTGATAACTGCCATGGCTGCTAAAAACCAGGGGTTGGATATTGTAAATATAGGACAGATCTCTCAGCATTCGGCCATTATGTTTGTTGCAAAAAAATCAAAAGGGATAACTGATCTGAGTCAGCTGAAAGGGAAGAAAGTCGGTATCTGGAAGAGCGGATTCGACGAGGTTCCGAAAGCACTTTTGGCAGAAAAAAATATACAGGTTGAATGGATCCCTGTTTCGTCAACAGTTAACCTCTTTATGATGGATGGGATTGATGCTATGACAGTAATGGTGTATAATGAATACAATCAGATTATCAATAACGGTTTAAATGAGGATGAACTCAGTGTTTTTGCTGTTGCCAAATATGGTTATGATGTTCCGGAAGATGGTCTTTACTGTTTAAAATCAACCTATGAAAACAAAAAGCTACAGTTAGAAAAATTCCTTCAGGCAACGCTGAAAGGATGGGATTTTGCAGCCAATAACAAAGAATATGCAATCGACGTTGTTCTTAATCGCATGAAACTTGCGCATCTACCTACAAACAGGGTGCATCAGGCATGGATGCTGGATAAAGTCCTGGAACTTATGAAGCCCGGAGATAAAAATGTTGCCGCTGGCAAGCTTAAGGAATCTGATTTCCTGAAAGCTGGTGAAATTCTCGGTCAACGAAATAAAACCCGGCCAGTATATGGTTTCTCAGACTTTTATAAATCTTTATTGAAATAAAGAACCTCATGAAACATTGAATACATGAAGAAAAGAACGCTTTCAGCCCATATCATCCGTAATGTTTTACTCTTTTGTGCAGGGCTCTTTCTGGTTACTTTTTCGATTTACTATTATTTCATCCGAAATACGATAAAGGAAACAACGCGCGAAAATGCCATTTTTTTGGCTGATAATACTGTTAACCGGATAGAACAGGTGTTAAGCCCGGCAGAAAAAGTCCCGGAGATTGTAGCCAAAATGCTGGAATCCTCTTTCCTGGCCAATGATTCGCTTTTGCCATTTTTAAAATCTATACTGCAAAACAATAAAAATATATATGGATCAACAATAGCTTTCGAACCTGATTTTTTCGCTGACAAGGGCCTGTATTATGCCCCTTATGTTTTCAGGAAAGGCAATTCGATATGTTCAACAATGCTTGGCAATCAAGACTATGAATACTTTTGGATGGACTGGTATCAGATTCCGAAAATGACTAACGCATCATATTGGTCAGAGCCTTATTATGACGAAGGCGGAGGCAATATCCTTATGACAACCTATTCCGTTCCTTTTTATACTATGAAGGAAGGTAAAAGGACTTTTTCGGGGATAGTTACCATTGATATATCACTCGACTGGCTGACCGAAATAATGTCGTCGGTTAAAATTTTTAAAACCGGTTATGCTTTTCTGTTGTCGCGCAACGGTGTTATTATTTCCCATCCTAAGAAGGATTATGTGATGAACCAGAGCATTTTCACCATCGCGAAGGAGAATAATCAGCCGGGAATGCGCACAATCGGGCGTGAAATGATACTAGGGAAAAGCAATTTTATATCAGCCGATTTTAAAAGTAAATGGCATTCGGGTAAATTATGGATAATATACAGGGGGCTGCCTTCCAGTCATTGGTCTATTGGGGTAATCTATCCTGATAACGAAATGTTCGCGTCATTGCACAAAATCAATATTCTCCTGGTATTCCTGATAATTGCAGGATTATCGCTGCTTTCATTTTTCACTGTTAAAATCATTAATAAACTAACCGCTCCCCTGAAGAAATTTGCTGATTCGGCAAGGCTAATTGCAGCGGGTAATTTTGATGTTCAATTGCCCGAAATCAAAACAGAGGACGAAATGAAGGAACTGCACAATTCGTTCTCGTTTATGCAAAAGGAATTATCGGAATACATTGTTAACCTGAAAGACACTACTGCTGCCAAGGAAAAGATCGAGAGTGAATTACGCATAGCTCGCGAAATCCAAATGGCCATGATCCCTCATATTTTTCCGCCTTTTCCTGATCTTCCTCAGGTTGATGTATTTGCAATTCTAAAATCGGCCAAAGAGGTTGGTGGCGATCTGTATGATTTTTTCGTTATCGATGGCAATAAATTTTGTTTTGCAATTGGCGATGTCTCTGGCAAAGGTGTTCCCGCTTCATTGTTTATGGCAGTTACTCGCACTTTGGTCCGTTCAATCTCCGACAAGGAGGTTTCCCCTGCGGTAATTGTCAGCACACTGAATAAGTCTTTGTCCTTAAACAATGAATCCAGTATGTTTGTTACTTTCTTCCTTGGTGTTCTAAACCTGGAAACCGGTGAGCTCAGGTATTCAAACGCAGGGCATAACCCGCCGGTGATTATCAGGAAAGAAGGTACTGCCGTTATGTTCGAGAAAACCAAATTCATTCCTGTAGGCCTGTTTGAGGATTTTGAATACGGAGAATTGACCCTTCAGCTTGGGCATGGGGATAAGATTTTTCTTTATACTGACGGGGTGAATGAAGCAGAAAATGCTGATAATAAATTATTTGGAGATGACAATCTTATGGGAATTATCAGTGGTAACGTCAACGCTTCGCCACGCGACCTGATTCACAAAATGGAAGAGGCCGTGGCTTCTCATGTTGATGGATATACGCAATCAGATGACATTACGATGATGACAATTTTTTTTAATGAATAAAGAGCCTGATGATAAAGTATTGCGGGTTGTGAACCAAATTGGCGAACTATCCCGTGTAGAAGTTTTTTTAGAAGAACTTGCAGAGGAATGGAGTCTTCCAACACCTTTCGTGTTTTCGATAAACCTTGTGCTGGAAGAAGCTTTGACAAATATCATCTTATATGGATTTGACAATGATAGCCAGCATACGATTGATGTCTGCTTTACTAAAACCGGAAATGAATTGTCTATTTCAATTTTTGACGATGGCCATGAATATGACCCAACTTTGAAAACTGATCCCGACATCACATTGCCTTTGGATGAGAGGCCAATCGGCGGATTAGGGATATTCCTCGTAAAAAAGATCATGGATAAAGTTGAATATCAGCGAAAAGAGAACAGAAATATATTAATTCTTACTAAAAATATCGGATCATGAATGTAACTGTCAAAAATCTAAATGAGTTCACAGTAGTCAGTATTGAAGGCCGGATTGACACCACCAATGCCAACGAATTTGAAAAGATGGTAATGGAGGTAATAGATGGCGGATGTAGTAAAATAATCCTGAATTGTGCAGGGCTAAATTATATCAGCAGTTCCGGATTGCGGATATTTCTTATTGTCCTGAAAAAGATGACGGCATTGAAAGGGCAATTCCGGCTGAGCAACATACAGCCTGGAATCAGGGAGATTTTCGATATTTCAGGATTTTCTTCCATTTTTTCCATTTTTCCGGATATAGAAGATGCTTCAAAAGATTAACAGCAGATTCTCATTTAGGACATATAAAAAACTAAACTACGCTATTATGGCAAAATACATCCACTTTCGAGACCCGCATTCCAAAGATCTTGAAGCCCTGATTAACTGCCTTGAACCCACACCTGGCACCTGTATTTTTATTGATATGATCAACTCAACCGGTGATAAAATCCTGAACCCTGACAAATCATGGATCAGGAAAGCGAATAATACGTTCAACTTCATTTCGGTTATCAACCAGTTTCCTGATTTTGTTGTTAAAGGAATCGGAGATGAGATGATGCTCTTTTTACCTGATGAAGAGCTAAAAAAAAGTACTGCTTTTCGTGATTATCTTTCTTTGCTTGGCGAATTGTATGCAACTATCGATACATTGGTCAACCACCCGCTGAAAAACCTGTTTTATGAGTGTAAAGTAGGCGTACATTACTGCACCGATGTGTATAACATCACTTTTTTTGAAGGGGTAAACGATTATTATGGCACTGACATTGATGCCTCGGCACGGCTGATGCAGAAAGCACGGGGCAACCGTATCGTGGTCAGCGAAGCATTTTACTGTAAAGTGATGGATGATATAAAAACAAATGGCTTAGACAAAAATGACACTGTGATAGCGAACATCTCGGAAACCTATATGGAGGATTTTAAAGGGATACCAACACCATTCAAATACAGGATAATCGAATTGCAATAAAAATCCGGAAGTCCCGATTCCTTTTCTTCTGTTAATACAGGCCATACGGTTTATAGACTTATCTCATTGGCTTACAGATTATAAGCACTGATTTTTGCACATTGAATTCTTTTTTCTGATTTCTGCTTCCACCCTATACTCTATTTTTGTGTAAGATATATCCTACTTAAAAATAAGAATATCCCTACATCGAATATCTAATTATCCTACAAGTATTTAGTTTTATCCGGTATACTTTTGGCTCTTGATAAAAAGTTCATAGTAGCACGCTAATTAAATTGAAACTACCGTGCATCTCTGCTGCCACTTTAACTATCACACTACTAAACTACTAAACTACTAAATTGCTAAACTACTAAACTGCTAGACTGCAAAAAACTACACTACTACACTACTACATTACTACACGAATACGAATACTACCATTACTACAAATACTACAATTACTACAATTACAGCAGGGGTAAAAAACTCTCCGTTAACGCGGGGAGTTTTTTTTTGGCAAGAAGTATAATTTACACTGCCCGGCTCATTCTGGCCATCATGAAATATGCAGGATCGATTGTAAAATTGGTTTGAGACCGGCAAAGAAAAATTCAACAGCAACCACCATTAAAATAAGGCCCATCAGTTTCATCATCACTTTATTTCCTGTTTCGCCCATCACTTTCATGATTCCGCCTGAACCCAGCAGAATAACATAGGTCAGAAACATGGTAAAAACAATTGCAAAAATTAAAACTGCTTTGAGCTCAATTGTTGGTGAATCTTCCATCAGTACAAGGGAATTTGTAATGGCTCCGGGTCCGGCAAGCATTGGGATACCAAGGGGTGTAATCGAAATGTCATCTACATATTTCTTCACCGAACCTTCGTCTATACGAATTGTACCAAGCCTCGCCTGAAGCATATCGTAACCCATGATAAAAAAGATGATACCGCCAACCATACGGAAACTATTCACAGATATTCCAAAGAACTTAAACAACACCTGACCTGCAAAAGCAAAAATCAGTAAAGTGCAAAATGCCGTAACGCTTGCTTTGAGGGCTGTCCGTCTCTGCTGCTGCCGCGAAATACCCGCTGTCATAGTCATAAAAACAGGCATCACTCCCAACGGGTTGATTATACTAAAAAAAGAAGTAAAATAGAGTAATCCTGTGGTTAAGAGATCGTGCATCAAATGAAGGATTAATTTGTAGTTTTGAAGCTCCAGACTGTCTGATTAACCGGCAATTTTTGCATTTACTATCGCCAGAATTTCCTGCTCCTGCCTTATGGCTTGCTGTTCCAATTCAGCTCCTTTGCTTAGAATATCTTCAACAAAAACCTTATCGTTCAGCCCGGAAGTATTGATTTTTACATTTAAATAAGCTCCCAAAACAGCCGATCGCGCTGCAAGCGCTCCAACACCAGCATCGGACACAGAATTCGGGTTACCCTTTTCAGCCATAGCCCTGATAATGGCCATGGATTCGAAGGATTTTTGCATTACTTTGTAAGGCACCTCAATAGCATAGCGGGTTGCATCCTGAATAGCTGCAGTGCGAGCTTTCTTTTCGTCATCCGAACCTTTTGGCAAACCGAGTGCATCCATGATGCGGTTAAATGCACGCGTATCTTCGTCCACAAGGAAAATGAGATCATTCTTAAGGACCTGTCCTTTTTCCGCCCATGCGGAAAATTCTTCCCAGCGTTCGTCCCATCCAGGTTTGTGCGACGAAAGGTTGGCAACCATAGTAGCTAATGAAATACCAAGGGCACCCATGTATGCCGAAATTGAACCTCCACCCGGTGCTGGCGATTCCGATGCAGTTTCGTCAGCAAAACCTTTGCAGGTCATATCCATAAGGTTCCTTGTATCCTTTCCGGCAAGTACATATTCGATAATCTTCTCTTGCGCATTAAAAGGTTTCAGGTCGTCAAGTCCAAGCGATTTTACTGCAATCTTCAATAATTCTGATTCTGAAACACCAAGAGAACGCTGTTGTTTTTTCAGGAAATGCTTACCAGCATCCAACATGGCTTTCAAAGGAATAAGCCCTACCAATTCCGAACCGGTAACACGCATACCTCTCTCCTGAGCCTTTTTACTTGCCTCCTCAAAAGCAATATGCACAGGAGTCATACTGATATTAGTCAGGTTGATTGAAACCTGGGCTATCCCATATTCCTCAATAAACCAGCCAATGGCTTTGCATGCTTTGAGCGAGCCTGGAATATCGACTTGTTTACCATCGGCATCCTTAACAATTTTACCGGTAACAGGATTCCCTTCACGCAATGGGCGGCCTTTTTCGCGGATATCAAATGCTACTGCATTGGCACGGCGCGTAGAAGTTGTGTTGAGATTTACGTTATAAGCGACAAGAAAATCCCTTGCACCAATAGCAACAGCACCTGTATGCGGCAAAAATGTTGCAGGGCCGAAATCGGGTTTCCAGACTGGATCAGCCAACTTTTTTGGCAATCCTTCATACTCTCCTGAGCGGCAATATGCTAAATTTCTGCGCTCTTTAGTAAAGGCTGCATTTTCATAACAATAAACAGGTATTCCCAGTTCCTTTCCGACTTTTTCGGCCAATTTGCGAGCATACTTCACAGTTTCTTCCATTGTAATGCCTGAAATTGGCACAAAAGGACAAACATCGGTTGCCCCAAATCGTGGATGGGCTCCATGTTGTTTACTCATATCAATAACATCTATCGCCTTGCGGATGGCTAAAAATGCTGCTTCAACCACCTCATCAGGCGTGCCAACAAAAGTGACTACTGTCCGGTTTGTGGCTGCACCGGGATCTACATCCAGGAGTTTGACTCCTTCAACAGTTTCAATCTGATCGGTAATTTGTTTGATAATTGACATATCGCGGCCTTCACTGAAATTTGGCACACATTCGATGAGTTGTTTCATGAAAATTCTGGTAATTGCCGGTTAACGGCAGGTTAGCTTATTATTTTTATCAACTGATAAGAATCTGTATATTTTGCTTTTCATTCCTGCGGCAAAGATAGTTAAATAGGGATATATGGCTTTAACGAACCAGAGAAATGCTCTATGTCGCGCCACAGTTTCAGCATTATAAATATTCGCGTTTTTGCATGTTATTATATGTTTTTTATACTTTTGGCAGAAAATTACACTAACTCAACTTAACCACATTAAATGAAAGCAATTGTAACAGGAATCTTCTATGCATTTTCAATGCTATTTTTCACAGAAACTAAGGCACAACAGCCGGTAGAAGGCACGCTGACGTTCACTGTAAAGACAATCAGCAATGGTGCAACTTATTCTCCCAAAAATGTACTTGCAATATGGATTAAAGACGCTTCAGGAAATTTTGTGATTTCACGCAAAGTGATGGCCAATTCGCGTAAACAGCACCTGGTGAAATGGGTAGCTAATTCGAGCAATAATGTTATTGATGCAACAACAGGAGCCACATTGCCAAACCATCAAACACACACAATTACATGGAATTGCCATGATGTAAATGGCTTACTTGTGCCGGATGGCGATTACCAGGTTTGGGTAGAATATACAAGCAGGAACTCAGCATCTGGTGGCAATCCGGGACCATCAACTTCATTCACCTTCACAAAAGGGAACAGTGCTGTAAACCTTACGCCTGCAAATGAAACTTATTTTCAGGATATCGTGCTTACATTTACCCCTTTAAATGTTTCAGTAGATGAAAAATTGAAAGTCCTTCAGGAAACCAGCGTTTTTCCTAATCCGTTTTCAAGTGAAACCAACATACGGTTCACAATTCCAACCAAAGCTATAATCACAGCCAATATTATTGATATACACGGCGAGGTTGTAAATACTATTTTACACGAACCTATGCCAGCCGGCACTCACATTCTAACCTGGGATGGACGTAATTATTCCGGCACTAAAGTAATAGCCGGAGTTTATACGATAAGCCTCGCAGCTGATGGACATGCCATTAGTTACAAAGTGGTGAGACAATAGCTGTGGTTTTCTTGAAAAGAAACAATCCTGATATTTTTTAAAAACCACTAATTTTGTTAACAGATTTTCCCGTTCAGGATAACTGTTTCCACTTTATTACTCCCAAAAGCGTATGGCATATAAGCCACGGATGAAACTGGCTTTGTAATGTAAAGATTGGCTCTTTTCCCTATTGCTATTGTACCCAACTCATGGCTCAAATCCATAGCATACGCTGTATTCAATGTTGTTGAATTGATAGCTTCTTCAGGTGTGAGGCGGTAATTGATACAGGCCATTGATTGAATAAGCTGCATATTGCCGGATGGCGAAGAACCTGGATTAAAATCGCTGGCCATACCAACGGGCAAACCAGCATCAATCATAGTGCGTGCCGGAGCAAGCTGCATGTTTAGGAAAAATGCTGCTCCCGGTAAAATTGTTGGCATAGTTTCAGTACCTTTAAGTACATCAATCTGATCTTTGCCGGTAAACTCCAGGTGATCCACCGACAATGCACCATACTTAACACCAACTTCAATTCCACCTGAAAAATCAAGCTCGTTAGCATGGATTTTTGGCCTTAGTCCATATTTGATACCTGCCATCAAAATCCGCTCTGTATCCTCAGTAGTGAAGAATCCCTTGTCGCAAAATACATCAATAAAATCAGCAAGTTCTTCAGAAGCCACTATGGGAATCATTTCGTTGATAATCAGATCGACATATTCGTGCTGCTTGCCACGGTATTCCAACGGAACAGCATGAGCACCCAGAAATGTTGCTTTGATTGTAAGCGGCGAAAGTTCCTTTAAACTCCGGATAACACGCAATATTTTTAATTCGTCTTCAGTATTGAGGCCATATCCGCTCTTTATTTCTACTGCACCGGTACCGAGCCAGGTAATTTCTTCGAGGCGTTCGAGCGCCTGAGCTATAAGTTCAGTTTCACTGCTCTCATGCAGCCGCTTTGCTGAATTCAGGATTCCTCCTCCCCTTTTGGCAATTTCTTCATAAGAAAGTCCTTTGATTTTGTCGATATACTCCAATTCACGGCTACCTGCATATACAAGATGTGTATGCGAATCACAGAAGGATGGGAAAACCATTTTTCCAGTGGCATCTATCTCTTTTATCCGTCCACGCCGTTCACTTTCATCAGGAAGGAACAGATCATCCATGCTTCCGAAGTCAACTATTTTTCCCTTGTCAATCATCAGGAAGGCATTTTTTACAGAATACAATGTCGCCATTTCCTTGCCAGAGCGCATCAAAACCGGCTGATACTCAACTTGTACAAGTTCTTTTATGTTACGGATAAGGATTTTCATAATTCGTTATTTGCTGGATACAAAACTACGAACGAAAATGGTAACCCAACCTCAATAACAATGCAAAAAATGATACAGCAGTAATACGCTTCAGGCAGCCAACTTCTTAAATGTCATTTTAGAATAGCAAATGGACTTCAAGTAATCTGGTAGTCAAGCACTCAGCCGGAAGCAGACCCTGCTATAAGTATAATCATAATTTTAAATAAAAAAGATGCTTACTAATACAAGGATGCATTTTTTTTATACTTTTGTTTTTCACAGAATCAATCTTAAAAGGCATATGAAAAAACTTATACTCTCGCTCGCTTTCATAGCTGTAGCGCTCATTAATGTAATGGCCTCTAAGGTCGAAATTTCAACTGCCCGCGCGGTTGCCGCTAATTTCACAGCTGGAATTCCCGGATTTTCTTCCACTTCCGATCTTCAGTTAATTCAAACAAAGTATGCTTCCGATCAGCAGCCGGCTTTTTATGTATTTGCTCCTACCGGAAGTGAAGGGTTTATTATTATTTCAGCTGAGGATGCCTTAACACCTGTGCTTGGGTATTCGGCAACTGGAATGTACGCTACGGAAAATACAAATTCAAACTTCTACAGCTTTATTCAAAGCTATGCAGATCAGGTTTCGTTTGCCCGTGAGCATAACATCGCTGCCGCTAGTGATGTTGCTGCAAACTGGCAACTTTATCTCAATGCCCCGGCCAATCCTCGTCAACCATTAACCACCGTTGAACCACTTTTAATAAATATGTGGAATCAGGATTCGCCATATAACGCTTATTGCCCGGTAGATGCAGCAGGACCTGGCGGACATGTTTATGCCGGTTGTGTTGCAACCGCCATGTCCATGATTATGCATTACTACCGTTATCCCGTTCATGGCACAGGATCTCATAGCTATTATCTTCCACCTTATGGATCAATCTCGGCTAACTTTGGAAGCACTTATTACAATTGGGATGCCATGCTTAATTCGCTTGGTTCGGGTAGCGGGATAGCAATAAACGCAGTGGCCGAACTTCAATTTCATTGTGGTGTCGCAGTTAACATGGGATATGCCCCTGACGGATCAGGAGCTCAAAGTACGGTGGCAGCCGCTGCCATAAAATCCTACTTTGGATATTCTACTACCGCTCAGTATGTGCAAAAATCTGATTATTCACTAACCGTCTGGGAAAACATGATCATTACATCCCTTAATGATAAAAAACCTTTTTATTATAGTGGGCGTAACGCAGCCGATGAAGGCCATGCCTTTGTTTTGGACGGCTATCAACAACCTGGCTCAGGTAATTTCTTCCATTTCAATTTTGGTTGGAGTGGTTCTTCCAACGGCTTCTACACTTTGTCGGATGTCGGTGGTTTCTATGTTTCACAAGGAATGATAACAAATTTTTTTCCAGGTTCAAATTATCCTCCTAACTGTAGTAGTCGTACAATCACTAACGCCATTGGAACGTTCGAAGATGGTAGCGGCCCATTAACCAATTATATAAACAGTGCTTCCTGTTCATGGCTAATCGCCCCTGCAGATTCTGTTGATCACATTACTCTGAGTTTTAATCTTTTTGATACCGAAAGCAATACTGATGTGGTTACTATTTATGATGGCCCAACAGATGCATCTACTGTGCTTGGAGTTTTCTCGGGCAATACTTTACCTGCGGATGTTGTATCAACATCAAACCGTATGCTCGTTACATTTACGACAGATGGAGCGAACAATGCATCCGGATGGCAAGCGCAATATGTTTCTGCCTATCCTGCATATTGCTCAGGAACCACTACCTTAACCGAACCTACAGGTTCTTTTAGCGATGGAAGCGGATCGAATAACTGCAATAATAATATTCTATGCAAATGGAAAATTATTCCGCCAAACGCTGAAAATGTCACTTTATCATTTACTTCATTCAATCTTGAATTAAGCAAAGATGAACTAATGGTCATTGCCACAGGATCTAATGAATTACTTGGCACATTTTCCGGCACTACTATTCCCGACCCAATTGTTTCTACAACAGGAGGTTTCCTATTGATGCTCAAAACAAACACTTATAACCCCTCCCCGGGATTTGAAGCCGAATACACCATTGACAATGTGAATATTAAGGAAAACAACATATTGAAAAAATTGGATATTTTCCCAAATCCAAGCACAGGATTGGTAGCCGTTAGGTTCACACCAACGCAACAAAATCAACAAATGACAATAAGGGTTAATACCCTCACAGGCAGACAGGTATTTATCAAGAATTTAGGTAATGTAAATGGCCAAACTGAACAAATTCTTGATTTGTCAGACTTGGCAAAGGGAATGTATGTTCTTGAACTACAAAATAATGTTGGCTCCGTTTTTGAAAAATTAATTCTGAATTAGCAATGTAAAATTTTACAAAGCCGGCCTAACAACAGTGCCGGCTTTTTTTTATATTTGTCCTGAACAAAACATCATGAAATAGCTATGATTGGAATAAATCACCATCTGAAGATTGTAATATTTCAATTAAAGCATAATCCATCTGACTAAAAATATCAAATTATTAACAGATGAAAAGGGCTATTTACCTGTTCCTGCTACTATTCTCCTTACTGCCGTGTTCGGTATTTGCGGGTTTTATTGATAATAAAACTGCTAAAATAGTAGCCTGCAATTTTTTTCTGGAGAAGTCCGTTTCTTCATCTCATTATAATAAAGGAAGTATTACAATTGGCCTGCCAATAGAAGTGAATTACAAAGGCCAGTTGGTTTATTATATTTTCAATGTTGACGGTGGAGGTTTTATTGTTGTTTCGGCCAGTGAAAATACTGTTCCAGTTATTGGCTACTCATTCGAGGGGACATACGGGGTTGGGGATATTCCCTGCAACTTCCAAGCCTGGATGGAACAATATAGCATGCAAATTAACGAAGCTAGTCAAAGTAAACGTGATGTTCCAGATTTTATAATCTCTGAATGGAAACGTTTAAAAGATCCGGATTTTAAACCGGAAATTCTGCAAAAGAACTTATTTGTACTTCCATTACTCTCTTCAAACTGGAATCAGGATGTGCCATACAACGGTCAATGCCCGGCTGATCCTACCGGACCTGGCGGACATGCTTATGCCGGCTGTGTTGCAACAGCTATGGGGCAATTGATGTATTTCTACCGTTTCCCCAAGCAGGGAATAGGTTCCTATTCCTATGAGCATCCTGTTTATGGAACTCTTTCAGCGAACTTTGACACCACAACCTATCAATGGGACGGAATGCCAAACGAGTCAAGTTCAGCAAACCTCCCTATAGCAACTTTGCTGTTCCATCTGGGAGTTTCCGTAGATATGGACTATGGTCCTGATGGCAGCGGCATGTGGAACCATAAAGCTGCTTATTCGCTCCGCAACTATTTTAAATATTGCCCTGAAACACAATATATATTTCGCGATAGCACTTCCATTAACTGGGACAGCATACTCGTTACAAACCTTAATGCCGGGAAACCATTATATTATGCAGGATGGGAAGGGGTTGGCTCTCCAAACGGACATGCTTTTGTTTGCGATGGATATCAGGACACATCTTATTTCCACTTTAACTGGGGATGGAGCGGATCTTACAATGGTTATTTTTATCTCGACCAATTAAATCCAGGAGGTTCAAATTTCAATTATGCACAGGAAGTAATTAAAGATGTTTTCCCAGATACCATAAATTATTCTTATCCAACATATTGCCAGGGTCTGCAATTACTCCATTCCACCAGTGGATCTATAGATGATGGCAGCGGTTTTTTTCCTTATGCCAATAATCAGGATTGTTCATGGCTGATTGCTCCACTCGATAACGAACACGACTCTATAACTTCAATTACGCTTTCTTTCAGCAGATTTGACACCGAATCCGGAGTTGATAGTGTGACCATTTATCAAGGAGAATCGACTACTGATCTGTTACTTGGCAGCTTTTCGGGCAATACAATCCCTCCTGCTATTTCAGCTTCCGGCAATAAGATGCTTGTTACGTTTCATTCCAATGCTGATGTTCGTTTGCCAGGCTGGATGGCTACATGGAATTGCCAGTTTCCTGTTTACTGTTCAGGAACAACTACACTTACCGAATTGCATGGCTCAATAACAGATGGAAGTGGCAATAAACATTACAACAACAATTCAATTTGCAAATGGAAAATCCAGCCTACAGGTGCATCCTCTGTAACGATAATGTTTAACTCCTTCGACACCGAATACGGAAACGATAACCTGAAAATATATGATCTTGGCACTTCACAACTTTTGGCAACATACTCAGGGAACCAAATTCCCCCAGCCATAACGGCTGAAAGTGGGAAGATGTTACTGATCTTTAATTCCAATTCAGACACTACAGGCCAGGGCTGGGAAGCAGAATACACAGTTGGTAACGTAGGTATGGATAAAGAATTAATCTCGGCTTTTTCTGAAATATATCCTAATCCTTGTTATGGAATTACAAAATTTGCTGTAAATTTGCCCGCTCCTCAACTAATGAGGGTAGAAATATTTGACACAAAAGGAATCATTTACCAGATAGAGAGTTATCAATGCAAAGCAGGTATAAATACTTTTGCAATTGATCTGTCTCAAAATAATTCCGGAATCTATTTTATGCATGTTACAAGTAGAACCATAAGCCTTTTTAAGCAAATTATCTTAATAACTCAGCCAAAATAAGTTTGCCAAATAATCGTTTTATACAAACGTTTAATACTATTAAGGAAATTAACATGAACTCATAATTGATTTAAATATTTGCAATACGCTGATTATTAATAATATGTGAAATTATTTTTATAAATAATAAACTATATAATTTTTCACTTGTTTAATGTAAGTTTTTGTATCTTTAAACGTTATTACACAAGCAGTTTATTGACATTAGCAAACAACCTTTATATCATTTTAATAATTAGTCTTCTCTTAAATATGTACTAATCTAAATATTATCTTCAGCCTTATCATTAACTAAATTCACAACCCCATGAGAAAAATTACACTTGTAGCCATTATTTCAATTCTGGCTATTTTTAACACCAACATTAAAGCTCAAAATACCGATCATCGCTGGTCCTTAGGCGTTGGTATGAACTGGGTTGACTATAACATGGTTCATTACTCGTTATCAGATCAGCTTACCCAGGCTAATTGGCAGGGCCCAGATCAAATGATCCCTTCCAAATTCACACTTGGGCGCTTTATCAGCCCTTCATTTAACGTTGTAGGAGCATTTGCTGACAACAAATTGCAGTTGGAAAAAATGAAGAAGCTAAATCAACCACTTGGCTCTAATAAATTCTGGGATGCCGATCTCAATCTGGAATATAAATTTGCCAACGGATATATCTTGAAAGAAACATCACGGTTTGATCCTTACATCTACGTGGGTTTTGGTATAACTAACATGTGGGGTTCATCCATGAAAAAATCATTCGGTGAATCCACTGACGCAAGTAAAGGCTTATCATTTGCTAAACAAGTTACCGGTGTTGGAATTAACTACTGGGTTCTTCCTTACCTTGGAGTTAACTTTCATGCTCAGTATGACTATATTATGGATCGTGACGATTATGCACACTATGGAGCAGGTATCAAGTTCAGGTTTGGAGGTGGCAAGGATATGGACAAGGACGGAATTCCTGACAAGAAGGATCTTTGCCCCACAGTCTTTGGTCTGAAGGAATTGGCTGGTTGTCCTGATAAAGATGGCGACGGTATTGCGGATAAAGACGACGCCTGTCCTGATGCAGCCGGCCCGAAGGAATTTAAAGGATGCCCTGACACTGATGGTGACGGAATCCTCGATAAAGATGATTTATGCCCAACCGTAAAAGGCGCTCTTGCATTGAAAGGATGTCCTGATAAAGATGGTGATGGTATTGCTGATAAAGATGACCTTTGCCCTGATATCGCTGGATTAGCCAAGTTTGCCGGATGCCCTGACAAAGACGGCGACGGTATCCCAGACAAAGACGACAAATGTCCGGATGTTGCAGGTATTTCAGCTAATTTCGGATGCCCCGAAGTTAAACCTGAACCAGTTAAAGTTGTAATTGAGATTTCAAAGATCATTTACTTCGCTACTGGAAAAGACAAATTTGCTAAATCTTATAATAAAGACCTTGACGAAGTAGTTGCATTTTTGAAAGAAAATGGCGGAATTAAACTTAACATTAACGGATATGCCGACTCTCAAGGCGCAGATGCATTGAACATGAAACTCTCTGATCGTCGTTCAGCCAATGTTATTAAATACCTTAAATTGAAAGGTGTTACAATTGACAGGCTCACCAAGAAAGCTTATGGCGAATCGGATCCTGCAGGTGATAATAGCACAGCAGAAGGTCGTGCTAAAAACAGGCGGGTAGAAATCAAGACTGTTAAATAAGACTATACATGCACTAAATAAGAAAAACTCCACCCAAAAAGTGGAGTTTTTTTTATTCTATTTACAATATAATCAATAGATTACTTTTCTGCTTTTCATGAAGGCACTGAAGGACTTGCTTCCTGAACTTCCAGCAAGTCATTTTCCTGGTTTCCAACTCCTTCGACAAAGCGGCAATAGTCAGACCCGGAGTTGTGCAAATAAGATAGGCCAACTCGAATGCTTTTGGCAAAGGAATGCGGCAATGGTGAAAGATGGTATGGGCCGTTGCTGATTCCTCCCTTTTGCAACGTGTGCAACGGCGTGAATAAGGCTTCTTACCTTTACAATAATTTGTATGACCACAATGTCTGCATACAAATCCGTTCTTCCATTTTTCTCCGGACAAAATGGCAAGACACTGTTCATCATCGGCAAAAGACTGACTAAATTGCGGCCTGTCAATCTGCTCAAATAGATTCAATAATTCCATAAATAAATACTAATTTTCTCCAAGCCACTGTTTTCAAAGATTTTAGGAATTATAGCGACCAAAGATTTAACAAAAATAAATAAAATTAGTGATATTTATGCGATATGGCATGTTAATTGATTATTTTGCTTCTAAATTTAAAATATAAACCAAATGAAACCACTCATTGCTCCTATAATATTTATAATGCTTTTGCTTACAATTAGTTGCGGTAATGCAAAAATAAATTCTGATAACACTTCAGTCACATCTCCTACGCAACCAGTTACAGGCTCAGGTGACAATAAACCAGTTCAAATGACCAAAGCACTGTTTCTGACTAGAGTTTCTGACTTTGCAAAAAATCCTGAAGACTGGGCATACAAAGGTAAACTCCCATGCGTGATTGATTTTTATGCTGATTGGTGCAGACCTTGCAAGATGGTGGCTCCCATGATGGAAACCTTTTCTCAAACCTATCAGGGGCGGGTAGACATTTATAAAGTCAATGTTGACCAGGAGCGCGAACTAGCTGAATTGTTTGGAATCCGAAGCATTCCTACAGTGCTCTTTTGCCCTATGGATGGCAAGCCACAAATGTCGCAGGGAGCGTTAGCAAAAGAAGATTACGAAAAAATTATCAATGAATTCCTGCTTAAGCATACAGCAGAATCGAACACTAAATAATGTATCACTATAAAACAAACACTTAATATGGAACATTTAACAAAAGAAACATTCAAAGAAAAAGTTTTTGATTTCGAGAAAAACAAGGACTGGAAATTCGAGGGGCAACTACCCTGTTTGATTGATTTTTATGCTGACTGGTGCGGGCCTTGCAAAATGGTAGCCCCTATTCTGGAAGAACTTTCGGAGGAATACAAAGGCCGTTTGAATATATACAAAGTAGATACGGAAGACCAGCAGGAACTTGCTGCTGCTTTTGGTATCCGCAGCATACCATCAATGCTTTTCTGCCCTTCAGATGGTCAGCCACAGATGGCTCAGGGTGCTTTACCTAAGCCTTCGCTGAAGCAAGCGATTGAGGAAGTGCTGCTTAACGCCAAGTCCTGATTTTGCCTAATTTTCAACAAGGCACTTCTCCTGTTTTTTGGATGAAGTGCCTTTTGTATTGGTGTAAGCAGAAATCAGTATTTTTGTCATAAACAGCGACTATGTCATTGCCCCTGCTATCCACCGCTTACCTTCCATCTATTGAATACATCGCGATTATGCTTAGATATGGTGGAGCTGTGATTGAAATCCATGAAACCTTTCCAAAACAAACATATCGTAACCGTTGCCATATTGCCACTTCTGCTGGATTGTTGGCAATGGTTATCCCGGTTTATAAACCAAATGGTAATCATACCAGTACAAAAGAAATTTGTATTTCCTACCATTTGCCATGGAACAGGTCACATTGGCGCTCTATAGAAGCGGCATATAACTCTTCACCTTTCTTCCTATATTATCGGGATGCTTTTGAACCCCTGTATAAACAACACTTTGACAAGCTGGCAAAGATGAATATTGCCTTCCTGGAAACAATATTGAACTTGCTTAAAATTGATGTGTCCCTCACATTTTCAGATTCTTACTGTTCCAGTGTTCCCCATCTGACTGATCTGCGTTTAGAAGTTCACCCGAAGAAGCCCCCCTTCCTTTTAAAATTGAGCGATTTTCCTAAATATACACAAGTATTTGAAAATGAAAATGGATTCCTTCCTAACCTCAGTATAATAGATCTGCTATTCAATATAGGCCCTGATGCAAAATACTACCTGGAGAGAATGGGAAAGGCTATTGACAGGTAAAAATAACACTTTGGCTTAGTATGATTTATCTTTCCTCCGGGTATTCTAGCCGGACATGGTAAATATTCATTAAAGCTTTTTTTAGAATTTTTTTGATCCGTGTTATGTCTTTTAGTGTAAGTTCAGAGTTAAGAAACTGGTTATTTTCAATCTGTTTATCAATTATTGATTCTACCAGTTTATGAATTTCACCTTCGTCCGGTTTTTTCATACTTCGGGAGGCTGCTTCAACCGAATCCGCCATCATAACAATAGATGTTTCTTTGGAATATGGAATAGGACCTCTATAACAGAATGATGACTCATTGCATGGCTCACCTGGAAATTCTTTCAATTGCATTTGATAAAAATACTGCGTATGCCTCGTACCATGGTGTGTACGTATAAAATCGATTATCACTTCAGGCAATTTGAATTTCCGTGCTTTCTCAACTCCTTGCTGTACATGGCCAATGATAATTTTAGCACTTTCTTCATTTGTAAGTTCGTCATGTGGATTTATTCCTGTAGATTGGTTCTCAATAAAATATTGTGCCATATCAATTTTCCCAATATCATGATAAAGTGCACCGGTGCGAATTAGCAGAACATTTGCTCCAATTACACGGGCAGCTTCTTCTGCAATATTAGCAACCTGCAGGGAATGCTGGAGTGTTCCTGGTGCTTTCAAAGCCATCTCCCGCAATAACTTGCTATTAGTATCTGAAAATTCCATCAGCGAAACATCTGTTACTTGCCCAAATATTTTCTCGAAAACAAAAATCAATGGATACGAGAAAAGTGTGAGTAAAGCGCTTCCCCCAAATAATATAAACACCTGACTGTCCAACGCCATAAAACTGGCTTCCTGGATAAGAGTCATACCGATAAATATTACAGAGTATGTAATAAAAATCATTAGAGATGTGAAAAAAAACTGCGCTCTCTTCTGAAGATTTACGATTGTGATAATTGTAATAATCCCCGTAATAAGCTGAAGAAACAGAAACTCAAAACTATTGGGCACCAGGAAACCAATGATGATAATGGTAATAATATGCACAAATAAAGCCAGACGGGTATCATAAAATGTACGGACTATGATTGGAACCAGGCAAAGTGGCACAATATAGAGATAGGATACATCATACTTGATTATTATACTCGTGACAAAAACCATAATTGTAATGAGCAAGAGGATAAGAACACTATTTTTAGTTTCATTAAATATATCGTGTCTGAACGCAATCATGAATAATACAAAAACCAGCAAGGAAATTGAAATTAAAATTATTTGTCCCAGCAAGATCAGATAGTACTTTGAAGAAATCCCTAACTGAGATTCGTAATCATGCCGCAATGATTCGATCATCTGGAATTTTTCGCTACTCACTAATTCGCCGCGTGAAATTATCCGCTCACCTTTTTGAACCATACCACGGGTAATCGAAATATTAGAAAGCACTTCATCACGCTCACTTCGCGTAGTTGGAGCATCATAAAAGATATTTTGCGCTATCACATTTTCCAATAGTGGAATTATAAAACCGGGATCAATCCCGGAGAATTGCATTAAATGGTTGCGAACATATTTATCGGCAGTGCTGATAGTAAAAAGAGACTGCAATTCCAATATTTGAGCCTCGTTGCCACGAACAACAGCCACTTTGAAAGAAGGGGGTTTGTTTTCGATTTCGGGAATAAGCTCAACAATTCCTTTATTGAATACACTATCGAACAACGCGAATGTAATTTCTCGAAATTTCTTTCGGGTAGCTTCACCACTATTCCGATAATCAGGAGATTTGGCCCAGGCTGAATCGAACATCGTGCCCAAAGCTTTATGCTGAGCATCGGTAATTGTCTGATCGAAACGAAAATAAGGATTAAGCTCTTGCAGTGCCTGTGCTCTCTGTTCAGCCAATTCACCGGAAGGCTTTAAAACCGCAAAATCGAAAGGAGCGATCAGATCTTCATGTAGCCATGGGCTGCCTTTCTGAAATTCATACTTAAATTTCCCTTCCCTTGGAAAAAGTGATACCAGAATAACCAGCACTACCATGAACAGGATGACCTTGTTCACCATGTAATAGTGGTTTCTAAAGACCGACAAATTTATCTTCATACTATCTGCTAATTGAATACGAATATAAATAAAATTTGATAAACGAGGCATTTAAGATACATTTGCATATATGTACGGCATATGTCACTTGAGCACTGTTCCGGTAAGGGCAACACCTTCGGACACCGCAGAGATGGTAACCCAGTTACTCATCGGCGATACTTTTGAAGTCCTTGAATCCAAAGGAGTATGGCAATTAATCCGCATCACATTTGATGGCTACGAAGGCTGGATTGATAACAAGCAATATCTCCCGTTAAAGCCGGTGGATTATAAATCAATAATGCAATTACCTCTTTTTGTTTCCCTTGATCTCATTTATAAATGTACTGATAATGAAGGCGAAACATTGCTGATTCCATTTGGAAGTACTCTTCCTTTTTTTAACGGAAGTGCTTTCTCAATCAGAAGTAAATCATACTCCTTTGCCGGAAAATCATTTCAAGTAGATGCAAAAACAAATAATTCCAGACTGATTGAAACAGCACTTACTCTCCTGAATGTACCTTATCTATGGGGAGGCCGCAGCCCTTTGGGGATAGACTGTTCAGCCTTTGTACAACTTGTTTATAAAGTGAATGGGATAAATTTGCCACGTGATGCAAATCAACAATCCGCATTAGGCGAAATAATTGATTTTGTGAACGAAGTTCAACCTGGCGACCTGGCATTTTTTGATAATAATGAAGGGCAAATTATCCATGTAGGAATCCTTCTTGCTCCTGATTTGATTATCCATGCCTCCGGACAAGTACGTAAAGATTCTTTTGATCATAATGGTATTTTCAATCCTGCATTGGGCTGCTATTCGCATAAACTCAGGTTGATAAAACGATTTATTTTTTAGGGCTGCCATTCTGGCGGACATAACTCAATTACCAGCAAGATCAATCATTTATCGCTTATTTGTCACTATTGGCATAATTTATGACAACTAATAACCATTATTAATCATAAGAATTTAGATTATGCTGCAAACAAACCTGAAACATATTGTATCGGAAGAAGCCTTCTATGATGTGATAAATGAAAACGAAAATGTGATGATCTGCTGTGGCCGGATGGGTCCAATGTGTATTCCAGTTTACGCAATAATGAAAGAGATAGAGCCAGAGTATAAGCAAGTTCAATTCCACGACCTGGAGTTCGATGGACCATTAGGGCATTTAATCCGTAATCTTCCGGAATGTAAAGGATTTATGGGACTCCCATTCACTGTTTACTTTAAAAATGGACAAGTTGCAGCTGCTACTGCCAGCATACAAAGTATTGATCAGGTACACCACATTCTTGAACGGGAGTTTGGTTCAAAAGAATAACAACAGGTTTTTAAAAACTGACAAATTTTATTCGGTATTTTAAGATATCGCATTGAATATCTATACAATTAGATGTATCCCGCATTTAATAAAGTTAGAGTTTCCGTTGAGTTGGTTTAGTGACAACGCTCCTCTTTCATGAAAGGATATTTAAAATCCGTAGGAGGAATAAGTGTTTCCTTAATAGTACGCGGGCTGATCCATCGCATCAGGTTCAACGGACTTCCTGCTTTATCATTTGTTCCCGACTTCCGAGAACCTCCAAATGGTTGCTGCCCCACCACTGCACCCGTGGGCTTATCATTGAAATATAGGTTGCCGGCTGCATACTTCAACACATCGGCAGAATTGGTGAGTACTTGCCGGTCGTGAGCAAATATAGCTCCGGTAAGCGCGTAAGGGGAAGTATTGTCAACCAGTTGAAGCGTTTCTTCAAAATCCTTATCATCATAAACATAAATAGTCAGAACAGGTCCAAATATCTCTTCCACCATAGTCACAAAATGCGGATTATATGCCAATATCACCGTAGGTTGAATAAAAAAACCTTTAGATTTATCACCTGTCCCTCCAAAAATAATTTCGGCATCGACAGATTTTTTGGCGATTTCAATATAGTTCATGATTTGATCAAATGCACCTTCGTCAATTACTGCATTCATGAAATTACTGAAATCACGCACATCACCCAATGTAACCTGACCAAGCATATCTCCCACACGCTCTTTTATTTTAGGCCAGAGTGATTTTGGTATGTAGGCTCTTGAAGCTGCCGAACATTTCTGCCCTTGGTATTCAAATGAACCACGCACCAGAGCCGTGGAAACTTCATCAACATCGGCAGAAGAATGAACAATAACAAAATCCTTACCTCCGGTTTCACCAACAATACGTGGGTACGATCGATATTGAGCCAGATTTCCGGCAATCGACTGCCATAGTTTATTAAATGTAATATTTGATCCGGTAAAATGAAGCCCGGCCAAATTGCTATCCGCAAAAATAGCATCACCAACCTGCGCCCCTGACCCTGGAATAAAATTTATTACTCCATCAGGAACACCTGCTTCTTTATAAATATCCATCAGAACGTAGTTTGATAAGATAGCTGACGTAGCAGGCTTCCAGAGTGCAACATTACCCATAAGAACAGGCGACATTGCAAGATTGGAAGCAATTGCCGTAAAATTAAAAGGCGTCAAGGCAAACACGAATCCCTCAAGAGGACGATACTCCAGGCGGTTAATAATTCCAGGATCAGAATGGGGTTGTGAATTATAAATATCTGAAATATAATGTGCATTAAATCGCAAAAAATCAATTGTTTCACAGGCACTATCAATCTCAGCCTGGTAAGCACTTTTGCTTTGCCCCAGCATTGTTGAAGCATTAAGCCTGTTGCGATATTTCTTGGAAATAAGTTCTGCAACTTTAATTATGACCGAAAGCCTCTCCACCCAAGGGAATGACTCCCATTCCTGATGTGCTTTAAGTGCACTTTCTATGGCCATTTTTACTTCTTTGGCAGAAGCTTTGTGATATCTGGCAAGAATATGTCCATGATCATGCGGCATACTCACTTTTCCAAGATCACCAGTCCTGACCTCTTTCCCTCCTATTATCAAAGGAATATCAATTTCTGCCTGACTTTGTTTGTCAAGTTCTGCCTGAAGTTCTTTACGCTCCGGGCTCCCTGGCGCATAAGATTTTACTGGCTCATTTGCCGGGTAATCATAAACAAAAATGGCATTATTCATAAATAGAATTTATTTAGAAGATTTTTTTAAGGAATTGCCACATGCTCTTTGTTGATTTCATTTCAAAATAAGAAGCTGAAAATCACTGTAAATAACAGATTAATAGATATTTTGTTCATAATCATTTTGTAACCAATCTACTAAAATACATGGTTTAGAAAGGTTTTATAATTGTACCTTTACCGGGAAATGAAGCAATATGAGCCATTATATTATAACAGGCACTTCCCGTGGAATAGGCGAAGCGATTGCATATCAGCTATTGCAGCCAGGTAATACACTTTACTGTACCTCCCGGAGCACGAATAAAGAGTTAGTAGAACGTGCTTTATCAAATGGCACAGCTATATTTTATTTTAACACCGACCTGTCAGATCCAAAAGCTGTAACAGAATTTGCCAATCAACTCTGGAGCAAGATTTCATCGGAAAAGGTAAAGCGTATTGCCTTAATTAATAATGCTGGCATGATAGCACCCATAGGCCCTATTGAAGGCAATGATCCTGCAAAGTTGGCTGAACATTTCCATCTCAATCTTTTGGCTCCAATGATCCTGTCGTCCGCTTTTCTGCATCAAACAAGCACCTGGAATATTCCAAAGACAATTTTAAATATTTCATCCGGAGCTGCAAATTCACCTTATTTTGGTTGGAGTGCATATTGTTCATCAAAAGCAGCAATTGACATGTTCACTCGAACAGTAGCCCTGGAGCAGTCTTCATCTGCTTATCCAGCTAAGATTATTTCAATAGCGCCTGGTATTGTAGAAACGGCAATGCAAACTGAAATCAGAGGGGCAAATCAAAAAGATTTCCATGACCTGGCAATGTTCGTAAAGTTGCATGAAGAAGGGCAACTTTCTTCTCCAAAAAATGTAGCAGATACTATTGTAAAAGCCCTGTTCGAGGATGCTATTGTTTCGGGATCTACAACTGACTTCTGGCATTTAAAAAAATAAATAAAAAGTTTTGAAAAATCCTGTTTCTGATGTTCAATATTCTTTTCTTTTTTTAGCTTTGTCACCTAAACCACTTACATATGTTCAAGACAAACGAGTACTACGACGGGAAAGTGAAATCTATCGCTTTCGACACACTTGAGGGGCCGGCAACTGCGGGCGTTATGGCTCCTGGCGAATACGAATTCGGAACAGATTCAATCGAACATATGACCGTTACCTCAGGAAAACTCCATATAATGTTTCCTGAATGTTTAAATTGGCAGGCTTACAGACCTTTCGAATCCTTTGTGGTTGAAAAGGGTGTCAAATTCAAGGTGAAAGTTGATTCAGAAGCTTCCTACCTCTGTCTTTATCGCTAAAGAAAAGTGATTTTTTAGCTACCTTTTTTACTTCAAGCAAAAGGTTACTATTTTTGTAAAGTTATGAAATCCATTTCATAACCTAAATCCTTATGCTATGAATAAAATTTCAGAGAAATACTCAAATATCCGACCGGAATATAAAATATGGCTGGCAACTGAAGAAGGTATTGGTGTTCTGGGTGATGGAAAATGGAAAATATTAAAAGCAATTGACCAGCATGGTTCGCTTGTAGCTGCCTGTGAAAACCTGGGATTAACTTATCGCCGTACCTGGAATGATCTTAAAAAAGTGGAAAAATTACTTGGTTTTGCTCTATTGGAGAAAAGCCGGGGAGGACAAGATGGTGGGCATAGTGTTCTAACATCTGATGGTACACAGTTAGTGAAAGCGTTCGACCATTTTCATGAACGCATGGATTCGTCGATGCAAAAGGAATTTGATCAGCTTCTCAATGATCTTCGATGATGAAACAGTTCTGTAAAATATCATTTCCGGCAATCAGAATCTTTATTGCTCTGTTTTTTTTCCTTTCATGTAATCAAAATGACAGAAAAAGTACAAAAGGAGATAAACTTGTCGGCGATATAATCATTTTCCATGCAGGAAGTCTTGCCGTGCCAATGAAACTTCTCGCAGATTCATTTCAACAGCTACATCCGGAAGTAAATATTCTTTCCGAAGCCGCAGGAAGCGTGGCTTCAGCCCGCAAGATCACTGATATGCACCGTGATTGCGACATCATGGCTTCAGCCGATTTTTCAGTAATTGATAAGATGCTCATCCCAAAATATTCATCCTGGAATATCAAGTTTGCAAGTAATGAAATGTCAATCGTTTTTACTGATAATTCAAAATATGCTAATGAGATTAACCAGAATAACTGGTTTAGAATCCTCATGCGCAATGATGTTAGTTTTGGCCGTGCCGACCCTAATTCTGATCCCTGCGGTTACCGGTCGGTAATGATGATTAAGCTTTCTGAAAAATATTACAATGTTCCGGGATTATCAGAGACGTTTCTCAAAAAAGACCTTCGCTTTATAAGACCCAAGGAAGTTGATTTGCTTAGCCTTATGGAAACCAACAACATTGATTATATCTTCATTTACAAATCAGTAGCTGTGCAACACAAACTCAAATTCCTGAATTTTCCCGAAGAAATAAACCTGAGTAACCCCGATTTATCCACATTATACAAAAGTGTTAGTGTCGAAATAAATGGTGACAAACCGGGAGATAAAATTGTTCAACATGGGGAACCCGTAGTTTATGGGTTGACGATTTTGCGCGATGCCCCACATAAAGAGGCCGCAATGGCATTTGTTGAATTCATTTTGTCGAAAAGAGGAATGGCTATTGTAGAAAAATGTGGGCAGCCATCAGTAATTCCGTCATATTCATCCTCATTTGAAAGCATACCAAAAACTTTAAAGCAATTTGCAAGCAAATCTCCACCACCAACACTTTATAAAAACTGATAATCAACTTCATACATACTTACTGCCATTGAATTTAACACTATTTGTGCATCTAACTAAATTTTCGTCTACATATTAATGAACAGCCAGAAAGAGCCTTTCTCCTTCAAAAAACGCTTGAATTATAGTCTTACATCTAATTAAACTTACAAAGTTTTGAACAAAAAGACACTTTTGTCCGTTTTAAGTTGTGAAAATGCACTAAATTTACTTGCTGAAAACAACTATACAAGAACTCTAACCACTTTAAAGAATAACCAAATCCTAATTGTTACTAAATTTCGTAGCATTTAAGGGAATCTGTCGGTGTTATAAAGTCAAATTTAATAAGAGCTAAATATAAACTGATGCACTAAGGATGAATAGTGCCGGTACTAAATAGTTTCTATTATTTATCCTGAGCGGTTGGGTTTGAGTATCAAATCCAAATAGCCAAGATAAAAATCAATCTATAATTAATAAATATGTGTGGTTTTGTTGGTTTAATAAATAAAAACGGACTTGATGCGGATAGCAATATTCTCCGCAAAATGGCTTCGACAATTCATCATCGCGGACCTGATGAAGAAGGAATAATGGCTGAAGGGCCTATCGGCTTTTTCCATAAAAGACTTTCGATTATTGACTTATCCACCGGCAGGCAACCAATGACTTTTCTTAATTGCACTATAGTCTTCAACGGCGAAATTTATAATTATATTGAACTTCGCAATGAATTAATCAGTAAAGGCCACAAATTTTCCACTACATCTGATACTGAAGTGATTCTTCATCTTTATCATGAATATGGTGATGATTTTGTTAATATTCTAAATGGGATGTTCGCCTTTATAATTTATGACAGGCAGAAAAACAAGTTGCTTATTGCTAGGGATCATTTTGGCATTAAACCTTTGTATTGGTTTCACGATAATCAGAAAGTTGTATTCGGCAGTGAAATCAAAGCTTTGCTGGCTCACCCTGAAATCCCATCAGAACCTGATACCGAAAATTTATATGAATACCTCACGTTCCAGTTTGTTATGGGAGAAGGAACAATGTTCCATAATATTTTCAAGGTAAAACCCGGGCATTACATGACCATGGATCTAAATTCATGGGACATAAAAACTGTTAAATATTGGGAGCCAAATTTCAAACTTGATCAGTTTCACACTGAGGAATACTTTATTGCGGAACTCCAGCAAATACTTAATGAAACCATATCCCAGCAGTTGCGAAGCGATGTTCCCCTTGGAACATATTTAAGCGGTGGTCTCGACTCGTCACTGGTAACCATAATGGCTTCACAATTTCTTGAAAAACCTATCAAATCATTTAGCGGAGCTTTTAATGAAGGGCCTGAATTCAACGAACTTGAATATGCCCGCATAGCTGCAAAAACAGCTAATGCAGAACTTTTTGAAATATTTCCTACCGAGCAGGAGTTTATTGACCTGATGCCAAAGCTTATTTATCACCTTGATGAACCGGTTGCAGGACCAGGCCTTTTTCCGCAATATATAGTTTCGAAACTTGCATCAAAGCATGTTAAAGTTATTCTTGGAGGTCAGGGAGGAGATGAGATTTTCGGGGGATATGCCAGATATTTAGTCGCTTATCTCGAGCAAGCAGTTAAAGGAGCAATCTTCGAGTCCAACGAAGAAGGAGAGCATATTGTTTCCCTCAGTTCAATCCTGCCAAACCTTCCTACCTTGAGGCAATATGTTCCTATGATGAAAAGTTTCTGGAACGATGGGGCTTTTGAGCCTATGGACCGCAGGTATTATAACCTTATTAACAGAATGGGGACAACAAGTAGCTTTCTGAATCCAGAGTTTCTGCATGAACGAAACGAGAATGCTATTTTTAATAAATTTTCCGAAAATTTCAATCATTCCGACACAAAAAGTTATTTTAATAAAATGACTCATTTCGATATGGCTGGGAGTCTTCCCGGATTATTACAAGTGGAAGATCGCGTTAGCATGGCTGTATCCATTGAATCAAGGGTTCCGCTACTCGACAGGCGCATCGTTGATCTTATCTCCCGGATGCCTGCAGGTATGAAGTTCAAAGGCGGCGAGATGAAATATATTCTGAAAAGAACGATTAAAGATTTCATGCCGGAGCAAATCATGAACCGCAAGGATAAAATGGGATTTCCGGTTCCTTTGCATATCTGGTCGAAAAATAAAGCAAAAAGTTTTATAATGGATACTTTATTATCCAAAAACGCGAAAGAAAGAAACATCATCAATACGAAATACATAGAGAAGCTCATTAGTTCCGAACAGCCTTTCAGCCGTGGATTATGGGGTCTTTTATCATTAGAATTATGGTACAATCAATTTATAGATAATTAATTTATATGGAAAAACAATCATCTCCCATAAACGCGGAAACCTGGAAAATTGAAAAAATAGGTGTAATAGGGCCTGGTATTGTAGGAATGCCTATGGCAAGCATGCTGGCACATGCAAAAATAAAAATTGGAACTAACCAACCGGCAAAAGTTATTATCATCCAAAGAGATTCGAAAAATTCCGGATGGAAAGTTGATTCCATCAATAGTGGGAAATCCGTTATCGGAGGAATTGAACCTGACCTGGATGATATTACGCGGGAAGCAGTAAAAGCGGGGAATCTTTCGGCAAGCTCCGATTTTTCAGTGCTTTCAGATGCCGATGTGATTCTTGTTTCTGTTCAGACCGACAAAAAAGACTTTGCACCCGATTACGGCCCAATGTTCGGAGCACTCGAAAAACTGGCAGAAGCTTTGCAAAACAAACCTGAATCTAAGATTCCATTGGTAATATTTGAATCGACCCTCGCCCCTACTACAATGGATACGCTTTTCAGGGAATTTTTTAAAAAATACGGATTGGAAGAAGGGAAAAATATTCTCCTTGGAAATAGCCCCAACAGAGTGATGCCTGGCCGCCTGGTCGAAAGAATTAGGGAGTCGGATAAACTCGCCGGAGGGTTACATCCTGAAACACCTAAACTTATTGCAAAACTTTACAATCACATTGTTACAAATGCTGAGGTTTTTCAGACGAATAGCCTCACTGCTGAGATCGTTAAAACACTGGAAAATGCATATCGAGATGTGAGAATTGCTTTCTCATCCGAAATAGTTAGATATTGCGATGAAAATAAAATTGATTTCTACAAGGTACGCGACAAAGTAAATACCAGGCTTTCGCAAACAGATAGTGCTACTGCTGATCCCAATGTAGTTCCCAGTGGGGGAATTCTGATACCTATGCTAGGTGTAGGAGGTCATTGCCTCCCAAAAGACGGTATTCTACTCTGGTGGCGAAATATTGAGACAGGAACCGACACATCAAATAGTTTAATATTAAATTCAAGAATAATTAATGATGAATCGCCATCGTTTACATTTCATCAGGCGGAGAAAATCTTCGGCAATCTGAAAGACAAGAAAATTGCACTGCTAGGAGTTGCATATCGTTTTAATTCTGAGGATACGCGAAATTCACCAACACTCACTTTGGCAAATTATCTTAGAGATCTCGGAGTTTCCTATATCATGCACGATCCGTATGTAAAAAACGATGACCAAAACCTGCAGAAATATAATCAGGAAAGCTATTTTACACGCGATTTGGTTGAAGCAATCAAAGATGCAGATTATATTTTTATGTGTAATTCACACAAAGAATATATTGATAAAATAGGTATAATTACATCCACAAATAAAACATTAAAGGGTGTTATGGATGCATGTAATATTTATCATGCTGAATATTTCAAATCCATCAACATTCCTTATACTGGCATCGGGCGCGGCAAAGATGACCCAACAGAAGAATTCACAACATTCGTTCATAACAGTTTCCAGGCAATGGAAAATGGTCTGGCAGTAGAATTATCCAGGCTGATCGAATTCTATAATACAAATTATGCATTTGATGAATTTAACCAAGTGGAATTTTCGGTAGTTCAGAAACTGGCCAAAACCTGTTCTACTGGATGTGAGATTGCCGATCCTGTGAATGTTGATAAAGTATTTGAATATAATGGATTTTCTTCAAAACTCGTCGAATCTGCCAGCAGAATGAAATGATCTGGCGTTTTGGCTATTGACTTTTAGCCCTGACTGAGGCGTTTAATATGCAAGAAAAAGAAGAATTATACTTTATCAATACCTTCAGCTTGTAAACTTAACACCTTCGATTAGAAAATATTGATTTAAAGTAACAGTGAATTTTCAGAAACAAACTATGTCTGATCAAAAATCATGGGGAATAATCGGAGGAGGAATGTTGGGAATGACCCTTGCATTAAGGCTTTCACAACAAGGATATAAAGTGACCATTTTTGAATCGGGCGATAAACCCGGTGGCCTGACCCAATCATGGGAATTGGATGGAGTAATCTGGGATCGTTTTTACCATGTTATACTTATGTCAGATCTCAATACACGCCGTATTATGGAAGAGATCGGCTTGGCTAAAGAATTCAGATGGGTGGAAACAAAGACCGGATTTTATTCAGGAGGAAAGCTTTATTCTATGTCGAATATGATAGAGTTTTTTAAATTCCCTCCAATTAATCTCATAGATAAATTCAGGTTGGGGCTCACAATTTTTGCGGCTTCCCGTATAAAAAACTGGCAGAAACTTGAAAAATTATATGTGGCCGATTGGCTTATTTCCTGGTCGGGTAAAAACGTGTTTGAAAAAATATGGCTGCCCCTTTTAAAGGCCAAACTAGGCGAAAACTACCGGAAAACTTCTGCTGCATTCATTTGGTCAACAATTCAACGGATGTATGCTGCGCGAAAGAGTGGTCTGAAAAAGGAAATGTTTGGCTACGTAAGTGGAGGATATGATATCATTAATAAAAAGTTTGCCAGACATCTTCAGGATTTAGGAGTTGAATTTAAACTAAATGCAGATGTTAGACAGGTAAAACCCATGGAGAACGGGCTGATCGGGCTTACCGTTGCAAGTGATATATTTGAATTTGGTCATGTTATTTCAACATTATCCCCTTTTCAGTCGGCAAAAATAGCCGACAGCCTGCCAACAGATGAAAAGGAAAAACACCGAAATGTAAAATACCTCGGCGTAATATGCCCTTCCGTTATTCTAAGCAAACCCATTTCGCCTTATTATGTTACAAATATTACCGATACAGGCACTCCTTTTACAGGTATTATTGAAATGACTGCTCTTATAGATAAGGAAGAAGAATTAAAGGGAAAGAATCTTGTGTATCTTCCTAAATACGTTGATCCGGACGATGCATTATTTAATGCAGATGATAGCGAAATCCGTAAAATTTTCATTGGTGCACTGCTAAAAATGTACCCGGAAATTTCGGAGACAGATGTTTTATTTTTTGGAGTATCGAAAGCAAGAATAGTTTTTGCTCTTCCAACAATAGGATACTCAGCTAATCTGCCCGGAATAAAAACTTCTATGGAAAACTTCTATATCGTAAATTCGGCTCAGATTATCAACGGAACGCTTAACGTTAATGAGACCATTCAGGTAGCCGAATCAAAATTAAAAGTTATACTTGATGGAATCGAACAGACAAAATAAGCCTTTTGCAAGTGTTTCACTGGATCTTGACAACCAATGGTCTTACATGAAGATTCACGGGGATGATGGATGGGAAGAGTATCCTTCCTATTTTGATATTTTTGTCCCTCACATATTGAATGTGTTGGATGAACTGGAATTAAAAATCACTTTCTTCATTGTTGGAAAGGATACTGAACGTGCAGAAAACAGGAAGTACCTGAAAATGATTACAGAAAGGGGGCACGAAGTGGGCAATCATTCATACCACCATGAATCCTGGCTGCAAACTTACAGTTACGAAAAAATAGAGAAAGAGATACGGGAAGCCGAAGAAGCCATTGAATCGGTCACCGGACAGCGAACCACAGGTTTCAGGGGGCCAGGCTTTAGCTGGAGCAAAGATTTGCTGAAAGTTCTGGAAAGCAGAGGCTATCTTTTTGATGCATCAACTTTGCCGACATACCTTGGCCCGCTTGCAAGAATGTATTATTTCAGCAAATCCGATCTGTCAGTTGAAGAGAAAAGAGCACGAAAAGAGCTATTCGGGAAGTTCAGCGAAGGGTTCAGAAACCTTAAACCATATAAATGGGATTTGGGCGGAGGTAAAAGTATAACAGAAATGCCCGTTACAACCATGCCGGTTTTTAAAATACCCTTTCATCTTAGCTACCTGATTTTCCTGGGTAATATGTCAATGGGACTAATGAACCTCTATCTTGGCATAGCTATCCGGTTATGTAAAATAACAAAAACACCAATAAGTTTTCTGCTTCATCCGCTTGACCTGATTGGCGGAGATCAGATTACACAACTTGCTTTTTTTCCCGGTATGAATGTGAATAGTAATAAGAAAGTTGAAATATTTAAGCGGGTTATCCGCACCCTCTCATGGCATTATACTATTGTGAACATGTCGGAACATCATAAATATCTTACATCAAATAGCAAGATGAATTTTAAGGAACTATAGAAATAATTTAGAAATGAAATTCCTAAATGAAATTAGTAAATCATATAATATCAAATTATTAACTAGACCTTAATTGACTAATTATATGAAATGTACTGTCTGCAATAGCGAAAATTCTGAACTTGCCTTTATAAAGGGTGAATACAGGATTCTTCATTGTTCCGATTGCGATCATCTGTTTACTGATCTCTTACTCACACCGAAAAAAGTTGTTGAAATATATTCTGATAGTTATTTTAAAGATGGCGGAGCCGGTTATGAAGATTATACTGTGGAAAAGGATATGCTTATACACCGGGGGGAATACTATGCTGATAAATTAAGCAAATTCATTGCTCCGGGTAAGGTTTTGGATATTGGGGCTGCATCTGGCTTTATTTTAAAAGGATTCGAAAACAGAGGCTGGAAGGGGACAGGAATTGAGCCTAACAAATCTATGGCTGATTACGGAAAAAATATAGTTGGCGTAAATATTATAAAAGGAAGCTTTGAATGTTATAAGTCAGTAGAGAAATTTGATTTGATTATATTAATACAGGTAATTGCTCACCTCTACAATCTGAATAGTTCAATAAAAAAAATATATGATTACCTGAATCCAGGAGGATTTCTGTTAATTGAAACATGGAATAAAGACAGCCTGAGTGCGAGACTGTTCGGAAAGAACTGGCATGAATTCAGCCCTCCAAGCACTCTGAATTATTTCAGCAAAAAAACACTGAAGGAATTATTATCGCATTATAATTTTTCATTGGCAGGAAATGGAACCCCTAAAAAAAGCATTCATTCCAAACACGCCAAATCTATATTAAGACACAAGCTGCTTGAAATGCGCAAACTAAAATGGATGGCTGGAATAACAAATATAATTCCTGATAATAAATTAATACCATATCCTGCAGAGGATCTGTTCTGGTTTCTCCTTAAAAAAACGAATTAATTAATCATCATGCAAAAGATAACTTCAGGTATTACAACCAAGCCATTTGTAACGCTGATTCTCCCTTGTTACAATGAGGAAGCAATTCTTCAGGCCAATCTTAATTTAATGATATCCTATCTGGAAAGCAAAAACTATAAGTATGAATGGGAAATATTACTGATTAATGATGGGAGCAAGGACAAAACAGGTGATATTGCAGAAGCATTCTCTGAGAAGGACAATAGAATCAGGGTAATCCATCATCCAACAAATCTTAACCTGGGTAATGCATTGCAGACAGGTTTTTGTAATGCCAAAGGAGACATACTTGTTGTGCTCGATATCGATTTAAGCTATTCAGTTGATCACATAGAAATGATGGTCGATAAACTTATCGAAACATCCGCAGATATAGTTATTGCATCTCCTTACATGAAGGGAGGAAAAGTCACTGATGTTCCATTCCTGCGTAAAATTATGAGCAGATGGGTAAATAAGTTTATGCAAATAGCTGCGCAGGAGAAATATCATACTTATACAGGAATGGTAAGGGCATATCGCCGTGATTTTATCCGCACATTGAACCTTAAGACAAAGGATTATGAGGTTAATCCTGAGATAATGTATAAAGCCATGATACTTAGAGCCAGAATTGTGGAAATTCCCGCTCATTTAGACTGGACAGAGCAGAATAAGTTTTCAGAACAAAGGTCATCAAGTATTAGGGTAATTAGAGGATTCTTTTCAGGAGTTATGTCTGGATTTATTTTCCGTCCTTATATATTTTTTTTAGGTGTAGGAACGATTCTAATGTGCTTATCACTCTATGAGCTTATATGGCTATTATATGACACAATAAAAGGCACATATCAAATTGATAATCAAGCTAATTTTTTTGATAATGCCTTTTCAACCAGCCTTACCTTGCAATTTCAACAGCATCCGCAAACTTTTGTTGTAGGAGGTATTACTTTTATTGCTGCTATTCAATTTCTGGGTCTGGGTTTTTTGTCTCTTCAAAACAAAAGATATTTTGAAGAACTCTTTCATCTAGGTACATCGTTGAAAAAACAAAACGGAAACTGCAGTTGACTTGTAAATTTTTCTTCAAGGCGGAGTCAAATAGTAAACTAGATTTCACATCCTGTTGAATTTTGTCAGTAACAAAGAATCTTTAAACCTGTATTTCAAAAAAAGCATACACAAGGTTCCTGTCCATAAGGCAGAACGCATCTAAATATATCATCTTTTTAAAAACGTGGATTTTATCCACACTTTGTGGTTGCATTACCCGCTAATCTTTCTAAATATTCCACTATCCGAAGATTATTTTTTGCAGCTTAATAACTTGCATATTTGCAAAGCGAAGGATTCGTGCTACCCCATTCAGTTTACTGATACATTATTTTCTAATGTTTCAATAATGTTTTTCTGTGGCATGATATTTAAGTTATTATAATCAATCAAAATAATAGTTTTCCTAGACTGATCACTTTCAACTATTACTATATTCAAAAATGACAAGAACTAACAGAGATTCTACAAACTGCGATTATGTGCTGATTAACTTCAAATTTATCTTAATTACACTATTAATCATGCTCATATATTTTACAATAATATTTAGTTAATTATTTTATTTTCATGACTATAAGATGAATTTAGCCAACTCACAACAATTAGTTACTTCCCAACATTTGTTTAACTTCAGATCAGAATTACTAATGGACAAGTACATGAAAACCAACATTATAATATGTTAAACTATTTCCTGAATGATTCAACAAAACCTGTAAATCGGTTACATTTTCACAACATAAATAAAACACAATATTTAACAAAAATCTAATCTGATAAATTCAACAAAGAACATTAAGGCTAATTCAAAACCCGATCATCTAACTTAAATAAATGAAAACTTTTTACAAAGAAACTGACCGGAACATATTCTCAATATTTATTTCTGCCCTTGCACTATTATCTTTTCGTATAACAAGAAAAAGAGGAAACAATCTCAGTCAATATTTTAATATTGTTTCTGTAATTGCATTTTCAATTTGTTCATATACAGCGAATGCGGCAACTTATTATATCGCCCCAAATGGAAGCGACGCTGCTATCGGCGACATAACCCATCCCTTTGCAACATTAAAAAAGGCATGGACAATTGTTGTGGCTGGCGATTTGATATATATGCGGGGTGGTACGTACAATTTTACTACACAACAAACTCTAGCAGGTAAAAATGGCACTGCTGGAAATCTTATTAAGGTATGGGCTTATACGGGGGAAACTCCTGTTGTAACGTTTAGTGCTGGGATTGCCGGAATTACGCTTTCCGGAAATTATATTAGTTTTAAAGGAATTGAAATAAACGGACTAACAACAATTTCGGGATGGACTAATGCAGGTAATGGGATATATACAAAGTCCATTACATGTCAACCCCAGGAATATGCTCCGGCAGGTTCAACAAATATAGTTACTATTGATGGCGTAAATACACCATTAGGAAGATACCCAAATGCAACAGCAACAAATGGTGGATATTTAACAATTGATTCCCATTCCGGCACTTCCTCTATTACAGATATCGATTTGCCATCTTCGCCAAATTTTACGGGTGGAGAATTGGTAGTAAGAAGGGCACATTGGGTTATTGACAGAAGTATAATTACAAATCATGCATCGCAAACAATTACTTATGCCGCATTCCCGGGAGCTAAATCCTGGGATATTACCGAGCCTAGAACAGATGGCTATGGATATTTTATTCAGAATCATATAAATACACTAGATCAATTTGGAGAATGGTGCTATAATGGAACAACTCTTTCCATGTACTTTGGTACAAATAGCCCAACTTCATATATTGTTAAGGCAAGTACTGTAAATGATCTGTTCTATGTTAGCAACTCTAATAATGTTTCATTTGACAATATGACTTTTCAGGGTGGAAATTGCACTTCTTTTAAGTCTGATTATTCAAGTTTTATTACAGTACAGAATTGCGCAATAAATTATTCAGGTAAATATGCGATTCATTGCAATTATTATTCTACCTACGTACAAATACTCAATTCAGTAATTAAAAATTCTAATTCATGTGCAATATTATTAGATGAAGAATGTGATAATGCTTTAATAAGCGGAAACAGAATAACAAATACCGGAGCACTTCCGGGGATGGTAGCCCAAATCCGGTTGAAGGGCATTTGTGAAGGCATTTCTTCTTACTTATCTGACAATACTATTGTTGAATACAATAAAGTAATAAATACCGGCTACAACAGTATAAGATTAGAAGGTATTGGTTCTATTATAAGGAATAATCTTGTCAATACATTCTGTTATATAAAGGATGATGGTGCAGGTATTTATTTTCACGGCGGTGATGCAACCATTAAAAGAGAGGTGAAAAATAATATTGTATTAAATGGTATTGGGGCTAATGCCGGAACTACAGAATCGAATAATCCTAATGGCTATATTGGAACTGCTACAGGAATTTATATGGATGATGAGACTGATAACATAGAAATATCAGGGAATACAGTCTCTGGCTGTTGTTACGATGGAATATCAATACACAATGCTTTGCGAATTAATGCCCACGATAATCTGGTCTACAATAATAGAAACGCCCAAATTGATTTGGTGCACGATACTCATGGTTCTCCGATACGAAATGCTATAATTGATAACAATGTGGCTGTTTCATTAGGTCATGAGTCTATGGGTGGTCAGAATGTAACACAAAAAGCTTTACAATATGGAACAGTAAGTAATGACATAACTTTATTCGGAACTAGTAATAACAACTATTTTATTTCTCCATTGGATAACGATCCAAAGTTTTATACCTGGTTTGAATATAATTCTGGTTATGGAACATTAAGAAATTTTGCAGGTTGGAAAACTTACAGTGGCCAAGATGCAAACTCTCACTTATCACCAATTACTGTTCCTGATGTAAGTTATATTCGTTTTGAATACAATGATACAACTGTGAACAAAATAGTTGCATTGAGCGGGACTTACATTGATGCCAAAGGGGTTCAATATATTGGTAGTATCACACTGCTTCCTTATACTTCTAATGTATTGATGAGAAGTTCCAGCACAAATCAGGTACCATCAATTCAAAATCAAGGGTTTCAATTAAATGAAAACAGTCCTGTCGGCACTGCAGTTGGGACTGTTATTGCTAGCGATCCAGATGCAGGCCAGACACTGACATATTCAATACTTTCGGGCAATACAAACAGCGCCTTTGCTATTAATGTTTCTTCAGGTGCAATTACAGTTGCCAACTCATCAGCTTTGAACTATGAGGCAATCACATCATTTGCTTTGATTGTTAAAGTTCAGGA
>CAZEDO010000016.1:0-45235 GCA_964511085.1 uncultured Lentimicrobiaceae bacterium | reverse complement strand
CGCCAATCGTTGTAACCGCCATAGTTTTGTGTGTTTAAATTGTCAACTACGGTTTGGATTGAAGCCCAATAATAAGTGCCACTGTCATAAGTTTTCTGCCAGGTTAAGCCGGTAACTTCGTCTTTTACAGTAAGTCCGTCGCTGCTTTTGGTGTAAACAGGAGCTGTATGTGTAAACTGAGCATCCTGTCCGAAAAAGGCTTCTCCAAAAATAGAGGTGATGATGTTGCCGGCACTGTCCCAACATTTAGTTTGACTTGTGCCGACCACCGGATAGCAACCCGAATAGGCTGCTTCACGCGGAACAATTTGTAAATCTCCGGATGTTGTAGTTGTTGATTTATCATCCTTTTTACACCCTGCCAAACTAATGTTTACAAGGATTAGGCCGCCTATCAGAATCGATAAAATGCTAACCCAATTAGCTTTTGATTTCATAATCATATTGTTTTCGTTCTTAAATCGAAACAAAGGTCTGGCTTATGAAATCTTTAAGAAAAAATAATCACTCAATGGCAGGAATATGTCTCCCAATAATAGATTTTTGTCACTGAAGTTCTTGATGGTTGCTATTCATTTTAATAGCTAATGTATCATTATCAGAAGGTGCGTTGAAAGAAAACATATCTTTTTGCCCACTTCGGTTGTGTGTCGGCTTATGCGGTTTGTAAATGTGCTGTCTTGTTCATTGGCTATTCGATTTTCGTTTTTATTTTCGTTTTTATTTTTATCATTATCGCGGTCTTTTTAATACTTGGCGGTAACGCTGCGCTAAGTTCACTTCGTTCATGAGATTGCTGTGCTAAGTTGCATTTTGAAATTAAATAAACACAATTATCTATATCTTTATATCTCATATTAAAAGTAAATTAATATTATGCAGGTATTAAAATTTGGCGGCACTTCAGTTGCAAATGCCGTAAACATCCGCAAAGTAATTTCCATTATCAGGCAAGCCTTGCCGAAAGATAGAACCATAGTTGTTGTTTCTGCCCTTGGAGGGATGACTGATATCCTGATCGAAGCAGGCAGGCTTGCCGCAACACACAACCTTGCATATAAAGAGAAATTACAGAATTTCGGAAGCCGCCACCTTCAGATAGTTAGTGAATTGCTTCCTGCTGACAGGCAAATTGCACTAAATAGTATTGTGAATGAAAAGTGCAGGAATCTTGAAAGTATTTGCGAAGCTGTTTTTATTCTTAGGGAACTTTCTCCCCGCACTCAGGATAGCATAGTAAGCCACGGCGAATTGCTATCTTCCCTGATTATTGCGGCCACGCTCGAATCAATGCATATTTCAAATAATTGGTTAGATGCGCGTGAAATCATCAGGACTGACTCCGGTTATGGATCTGCCGCTCTAAACTTTGACATAACCTTTAATGCTATAAAGAACTGTCTCATTCAAAAACCAGGGAAACTATATATAATTCCCGGGTTTATTGCTTCGGATGCGGATGGTGTTACTACCACTCTTGGCCGCGGAGGTTCAGATTATACCTCGGCTATACTGGCAGCTGCTACAAATGCAGCATTTCTTGAAATCTGGACAGATGTGAGTGGTATGATGACTGCTGATCCGCGCGTGGTGTCAAATGCGAAGACGATTCCATATATTTCATATAAAGAAGCTATGGAATTATCGCACTTCGGAGCTAAAGTGATTTACCCTCCAACTATTCAGCCGGTGATGAAAAAGGGAATTCCGGTTTGGATCAAAAACACATTTTCCCCTGAAGATAATGGTACGTTGATCCAAAGCAGCGTATCGGAGAATAAAAACATGGTCCGCGGTATTTCAAGTATTGGCAAAATGGCTTTTCTCAGCCTGGAAGGTAGCGGAATGGTAGGTATCCCGGGGTTTTCCCGTCGATTGTTCGGAGCTTTGTCTGAAGAAAAAATTAACGTCATTCTCATCACCCAAAGTTCATCAGAACACTCTATATGCGCTGCAATTGATGAAGTAAACATCAAACGGGCCAAATTAGCTGTGGATATAGAATTTTCAAACGAGATTTTAGCTAATAAAGTGGAACCTCTGCAGGTTGAAACCGGTTTGTCCATTGTTGCGCTGGTTGGCGACAATATGAAAAACCACCCTGGCATCAGCGGAAAAATGTTCGGTGCTTTGGGGCGCAATAGTGTAAATATACGTGCCATTGCCCAAGGTTCTTCCGAGAAAAATATATCGGCCGTTATCCACACTGCCGATGTTAAAAAGGCAATTAATGTGCTGCACGAGGAATTCTTTGAAACAGCATATAAACAAGTGAATCTGTTTGTTATTGGAATTGGGAATGTAGGAAGCCGACTTATGGCACAGCTCAAGGAACAACAAATTTATTTGCAGAATCATATGCGCCTTCAGGTTCGGGTAGTTGGGATTGGCAACAGTAAAAAAATGATTTTGAATGAGGAAGGCATTGATTTACACGACTGGCAAGACCAATTGAAGCAAGGGGCTGTGATGAACAATAATGAATTTATGACCTTTATTGAAAAGAAAAATTTGCGCAACTCGGTGTTTGTCGATGTAACTTCCAGCGCAGAAGTCGCAGCGTGTTACGATAAGTTACTCAGGAAAAGCGTTGCTGTGGTGGCATGCAACAAAATAGCCACTTCATCGTCCTACGAAAAGTATGCATCCTTGAAAAATCTGGCACGTGAGTTTAACACGTCTTACCTTTTTGAAACCAATGTTGGCGCCAGTTTGCCAATTATTGGCA
The DNA here is from genome assembly GCA_964511085.1 of uncultured Lentimicrobiaceae bacterium. Classification (GTDB taxonomy): domain Bacteria; phylum Bacteroidota; class Bacteroidia; order Bacteroidales; family DASVHX01; genus DASVHX01. The sequence continues at coordinate 42,507 of CAZEDO010000016.1, read as the reverse complement.
CTTTGAACGACCTGGTGCGCAGCGGAGATAAAGTTAACAGGATAGAAGCTGTGTTATCAGGCACCCTCAATTTTGTATTTAATAATTACGATGGTACTATACCATTCGCTAAAATTGTAAAACAGGCTCAGGATGAGGGTTATGCCGAACCAGATCCACGTATCGACCTCAGCGGCACGGATGTTATGCGTAAAATACTCATACTGGCGCGGGAATCAGGCATCCGCATGGAAATGGAGGACATCACAAGCAATTCTTTTCTGCCCGTATCGTGCATGGAAGGCGATGTGCCCAGCTTTTACAAGGAAATGGAAAAGCACGAAGCACATTTTAAATCCTTGTTTGAAAATGCTGCAAATGCTGGATGCAAACTTAAATTTGTTGCCAGCTTTGAGAACGGGAAAGCCTCGGTTGGATTACAAAATATAGGCAAGGACCACGATCTGTTCCATCTCTATGGCAAGGATAATGTAGTTTTATTTTACACGAACCGTTATGTACAGCAGCCATTGGTTATCAAAGGTGCTGGTGCAGGTGCAGATGTTACTGCGTCTGGTATTTTTGCCGATATAATCAGAGCAGCGCGTGTTTATTAACCTGGCATTTCATATAAACAACAAAGCCCGGAAAAATTCCAGGGCTTTGTTGTTTATGTAAGTGGGGAGATTAGTACATTCCACCCATGCCGCCCATTCCAGGGTTTGGCATTGCTGGTTCTTTCTCTTCCTTAATATCAGCCAATACACATTCGGTAGTTAAAAGCATGCCAGCTACAGAAGCTGCATTTTCCAATGCCACGCGGGCTACCTTGGTTGGATCAATTACTCCGGCTTTATAAAGTCCTTCGTAAACTTCGGTGCGGGCATTAAACCCGTAATCACCTTTACCTTCTTTAACTTTCTGAACAATTACAGAACCTTCCAGGCCTGCATTCTCAACAATCTGGCGAAGAGGCTCTTCCAATGCGCGTTTTACTATCGCGATACCGGTATCTTCGTCTTCATTATCACCTTTTAATTTGTCAAGGGCACCTATCGCACGGATGTACGCTACACCACCACCAGGAATTATTCCTTCTTCGTTGGCAGCGCGGGTGGCGTGAAGTGCATCTTCGAAACGGTCTTTTTTCTCCTTCATTTCCATCTCGCTTGCTGCACCAACATAAATAACTGCAACACCTCCGGCCAGTTTAGCCAAACGTTCGTTCAGTTTTTCACGATCATAGTCCGAAGTGGTCGATTCCATCTGGGCTTTAATCTGGTTGATTCTTGCATCAATACCTTTCTTTTCCCCTTTGCCACTAACGATAGTGGTATTTTCCTTATCAACAGTAATTTTGTCGGCTTGTCCAAGGTAAGTAAGGTCGGCATCTTCCAGGCGATAGCCTTTTTCTTCCGAAATAACGGTGCCACCTGTAAGTATTGCGAGATCCTCCAACATTTCTTTACGCCTGTCGCCAAAGCCTGGGGCTTTAACAGCAGCAATTTTGAGTGATCCCCTGATCTTGTTCACGACCAGTGTTGCAAGTGCTTCACCTTCTACATCCTCGGCAATGATAAGCAATGGACGTCCTGTTTGTACTGATTTTTCAAGAATAGGAAGAAGATCCTTCATTGTCGAGATCTTTTTATCATAGATCAGGATGTATGGATTCTCATAAACGGCTTCCATTTTCTCTGTATCGGTAATAAAATATGGAGAAATGTAGCCACGATCGAATTGCATACCTTCAACTACCTTAACAGTAGTATCCATACCTTTGGCTTCTTCGACTGTGATAACGCCTTCTTTCTTCACTTTGTCCATAGCCTCGGCTATGAGTTTCCCAATCACGCTGTCGTTATTGGCTGAAATACTTGCAACTTGTTCAATCTTTTCGATGCTGTTGCCAACTTCCTTTGATTGTTTCTTCAAATCAGCAACCACCGTAGTAACTGCTTTTTCGATGCCACGTTTCAGATCCATAGGATTTGCACCGGCTGTAACATTCTTCAGCCCCGTAGTAATGATGGACTGAGCAAGAACTGTTGCGGTAGTTGTTCCATCACCGGCAACGTCTGCCGTTTTGGATGCTACTTCCTTCAACATCTGGGCTCCCATGTTTTCGATAGGATCCTGTAAATCAATCTCTTTTGCCACGGTAACACCATCCTTAGTTATAATTGGTGCACCATAGGTTTTGTTAATGATTACATTACGACCTTTAGGACCTAATGTTACTTTAACTGCATTCGACAAAGCATCGACACCCTTTTTGAGTTTGTCGCGGGCTTCAGTATTAAATGTTATACTCTTTGCCATTTTTATTGGTTTTATAAATTAATAATCAATTTGTTTTTTAATCAGGATTAAACAATAGCCAGTATATCTGATTCACGCATGATCAGATAATCAGTTCCGTCAACAGTAATTTCACTACCCGAATATTTGCCGTATAAAACTTTGTCGCCCACTTTAACGGTCATGGGTTCATCTTTTTTACCATTACCAACGGCCACCACGGTTCCTTTCTGAGGTTTTTCCTTGGCGGTATCAGGAATGATAATTCCACCTGCTGTTTTCTGCTCGGCGGCGGCTGGCTCAACTAATACCCTGTCAGCTAATGGTTTAATGCTTACTTTTGCCATTTTTGTTCGATTTATGTTTAACAATATTAATTAATGATCAAAATATCAATCTCTGCACGTATGTCATAATCTGTGCCAATTGGATATCCTGCTTGTTTGGGGGACAAATTAGCAGCTAATACTAATTTTGGCAAAAAAAATGTCAGAATGTTGTGACATTCTGACATCTGTATCATGCGATTGGCAATACTATTTGTCTTTCTCCGGGGGAGCTTCATATCCTTTAACCGGTTGAGCTTTCCCATCGTTAATCTGCTGCCTGAGTTCTGTATCTGCACTAGTCTTTACACCCTGGTTGCGTGGAATAGCAAAAATCGAAACTAAACTCAGTACCATCAGCATTATAGCAAGTGTCCATGTCATTTTCTCAAGAAAATCCGCAGTTTTGCGAACGCCCATGAATTGGTTAGACGAACTGAAGTTGGAGGCTAATCCTCCTCCTTTAGAATTTTGTACCAGAACAACCAACGCCAATAATACGCAGACGATCAGAATCAGTACCGAAATAAAAATATATGCTCCCATTATATTAATTGTTTAATTTCTAATTCATTACCTGGGCTTTTCACCCAGTTTTTCAATTTGGGCTGCAAAGTAACCACTTTTTTCCGGAAATATCAAGCATAGCTTTTCATATATTTTTATAGCCCTCGGAATATCACCTTGTTGCACAAAAACTCTTGCCAACGTTTCACTTACCACGTCGTCACGATCAATTGAACTCTGTTTTGCCATGTCCATTGGGTTGAAAAAATCCCGCTTTGCTGAGCTCATCCTGGGCTCATCCTGAATAAAACGTTCGATCAGCGAACTTTTACTGATACAGTCATTTCCTTTTTCCTTTATTTGTAGTTCAGCAATTGGCTGAATAACTTTTTCCTGAGTTGTTTTTACAACCTCTCTTTCGGTCTGAATTTCAGCAAGACGCGCCCGGATAACATCAATAAGTATACTTCGCTGCTCTGATTTCTCCGGATCACGAACGGGCAAATCCATTACCTCTTCATCAATTTCATGATTCAGCAATGAGTTTGTAGCGACAACTGATCCGCTATACTTATCATTAGACTGATTCTTACTGTTAACTTGCGATCCTGGATTTTCCTCTATACCTCCCTTATCCGGAGATAAATATACCTTTTCTATCAACTTCTTCAGCAGACCACGGTTACCTGCGTAAGCTGCTGCAAGTTTGATCTGTGAGCTAAAACGTGGGCTTTCAATATTATGCAGACCTTTGGCAAAAAGCAGCTGAAATGTCTGGCAATAAGGATAAGTGATTGTCATCTGCCCGAGAAACGTTGTCTCTGCTTGACCCAATTGCTCTGGGTTGTTTATGTAGTTGAAAATATGACTGCTTTCCATTTATGCTTTAAAGGATTGTTACCAGTTTACGACAGCTTTATTAAAAATATCCTGCACCAGGGCTTCATTAATCTGTTCAAGTAATTGTTCTTCCACATCAGCCAGCCGCGAAGTGCGATCGTAATCCTCGTATCGTGAAAAAGAAGTTTCAAAACTCTGCTTGTCGTCCTTTTTGTTTGTGAACCGCACGTTAACCGTAACAGTTAAGCGGTATAGCGATGCCGTTTGATCAGCACCTCCCTGGATTGCCACAGGCTGGTTAGGGTCATAGCCGGTAATTGCCCCATCAATCATAAGATCGCCTCCGGATTTTAAAAGTGTAAGATTGGTTTGGGTAGCGAATTTATCCCGCAAGGCATCCGTAAATTTCTGGCTCAAAGTTGGTTGCACAAACTGTGCATTATTCGGGAAATAACTAATCGAAATCGTCTTGACGGCTGGCGAAATAGATGCTCCTGTAAAAGAGTAAATACCACAACCACCATTCAGTACTGAAATCAGTGCCAAAAGATATATATATATCCGGCTAAATAAAGTGTATTTACTATGTTTTACTTTCATTAAATAGATCGGTTTAACAGGATTTATAAATTTTACCACCAAATGATAATCATTTCCCTGTGTATTCTTTTATTTTACGATACAAAGTCCGTTCCGAAATTCCCAGTTCTTTAGCTGCATTTTTACGTTTACCGCTATGCTTTTCCAATGCACGCCTGATAAAGTCCATTTCCTTTTTTTGAAGCGACAACGATTCGTCGAGCATTTCACTTGGGTAGAATTGCTCATCTGAGTTTGTTTTCGGCTTCTCCTGCACCACAACCCTTACTTGCTCCCCTGGCATTGATTCAGGATATTCATCATAAAGTTTATCGACAAAGTGAGCATTCTCACGGTGTAATTTAGGATTCACACCTTCTTCGTGAACAATATCCCCAACAAGCTTTTTCAGGTCATTTATGTCCTTTTTCATATCAAAAAGCACTTTGTAAAGCAATTCCCTTTCGGTAAACTCGCTATTTTCCTTTTCTCGTTTGTAAAGTATCGGAAGATCACGGTTGGGGTTATGCGGTATATATGCCATTAGCTTTTCAGCTGTAAGCAACCTGTTGTTTTCGATAATGGAAATTTGCTCAGTAACATTTTTTAATTGCCTGATATTTCCGCTCCAGCGAAAATTCATGAGCACGCGTTTTGCTTCTTCATCCAGTTCAAGGATGGGCATCCTATACTTCTCAGCAAAGTCGGAAGCAAATTTCCTGAAAAGAAGCACAATATCTTCCTTACGATCGCGCAGAGCCGGCACAAAAATAGGAACTGTATTAAGCCTGTAAAAGAGGTCCTGTCTGAATTTGCCATGGTTGATTGCTTCCTGAATATCCACATTACTGGCAGCTACCACACGCACATCCGTTTTTAATGCTTTTGATGAACCCACTTTAAAAAATTCCCCGCTTTCTAGAACTCTCAGGAGCCTAACCTGCGTTGAAAGCGGCAGCTCAGCTACCTCGTCAAGAAAAATGGTTCCTCCATTAGCGACTTCAAAATAACCTTTACGGGCCTCGTGTGCCCCGGTGAAAGAGCCTTTTTCGTGTCCGAACAACTCTGAGTCTATAGTCCCTTCTGGTATAGCGCCGCAGTTAACTGCAATGTATGGCCCATGTTTACGAGCGCTTAGATGATGTATAATTTGCGGAAATGATTCCTTGCCAACTCCGCTTTCTCCAGTAATGAGAACTGTTATATCGGTAGGAGCCACCTGCCTGGCAATATCAATAGCCCTATCGAGCAGATCCGAGTTACCAATAATCCCAAACCTTTGTTTGATTGCTTGTACGTCCATAAATAAAAGAGTTACCATTAATGACGGCTGTCACAGCACAAAGTTAATCCTAATTATCAATAAAAGGGATCTGCTATGTCAACTTTATGACATTATACTGCCAATTTGTCAAATTAAAGGGGATTTTATGCCTTCCCGCTCAGATTGATGAGATACACTGAATAACAGGAAATAAACAAGTATGATCTCTAATAGAAAATGGTAAAATCGAAATCCCTGCAAGATATATTTATCGTCAGTCTAAACCTGTCAACGCCTGATTATTGCATTTAGTTCACGTTCAAAAACTTCGATAAGTTTATTCATAAATTTATCAATTTCTTTGTCGGTGAGAGTCTTTTGCTCATCCTGCAATATAAAGCTTACGGCATAGGACTTCTTATCATTATCTATCTTTTCTCCTTCATAAACATCGAACAGGTTTACTTTGCGGAGCAATTGCCGGTTGTTTTCATAAGCAAGCCGCTCTATGTCGGAAAAATGAATATGCTTGTCTATCAGAAGAGCAAGATCGCGCCTTACTTCAGGAAACTTTGAGACATCTTTATACAATGTACCACCGCCAGAAGTCAGGCTTACAATCATATCCCAATCGAGATCAGCATAATAAACCGGCTGGCGGATATCAAATTGCTTTAAAACTACAGTCGAGACTTCTCCTACAGACATAAGAATCTTGTTATCCTGCATAAAACATTCACCTGAAGCAAAAATTAAAGGCTCAGATGGGGCAACTTTTAATTTATGTATTCCAATCCCTAACTTCTTTAACAATGCAACAACATAAGATTTAAGTGAATAATAATCAGTCTTATTTTGACCTGTATTCCAGCTTTCGGGTTCCAACCGGCCAGTCATATAAATTGCCAGCCGTTTATTTTCGGAATATCGCAAAGTGACTTCTTTACTTTCACCAAACTTAGGATTCAACAGATAGATTGCTCCTGATTCATAAAAACGCAGATCAGGCTGACGCCTGTTAATATTGAACAAGATAGATTCAAGCCCGCTAAAAAGCAAAGTTTGCCTCATCACATCCAGTTCTTTCGAGAGTGGGTTAAGTATCTTTACACAATGTTCGGGGTTAAAAACTACTGATTCTGAGTAATAGGCTGACGTTGTGAGCGAATTAGTCATGATCTCATTGAAACCATTATCGCTTAGATAATTGAACGCAAGTTCAGCGATTCGTTCACGGTCAGGGTGGGCACTGAAAGATAGCGAAGAACGCAGGCTCCCGCTGAATTCAATATTGTTGTAGCCATATATTCTTAGAATCTCTTCAACAATATCTACTTCGCGGTAAACATCTGCTTTGAATGGGGGAACTGACAATGTAAGGCCATCAGTGCGACTTTCTGTTATAATAATACCCAGGTCAGTTAGTATGTTTTTTATAACACTTCTTTCAATCTCTTTACCAATAAGTTTATCAATTCCCTTAAACGTAACTGCAACTTCCTTGTTTTGGATTGGATTTGGATAAAAGTCAACTACCTGTGAAGAAATCGTACCACCAGCAATTTCCTTAATAAGAATTGCTGCCCGCTTAAGTGCATAAATAGTAATATTAGGATCAGCTCCCCGCTCGAAGCGAAATGAGGCATCTGTCTTAAGTCCATGGTATTTTGAAGTTTTGCGAACCGATGTAGGATCAAAAAAAGCACTCTCGAGGAAAATATCGCGGGTAGTGGATTTAATCCCTGATCCGGCACCTCCGAAAACACCAGCAATACACATCCCACCTTTAGTGTTGCATATCATCAGATCGTCAGCGCTTAATTTGCGTTCCACTTCGTCGAGCGTTACAAAGAGTGAGCCTTCAGGCAGTTTTTTTACAATTATTTTACCTCCGGGAATCTGCGAAGCATCAAATGCATGTAAGGGTTGTCCGGTTTCGAACAAGACAAAATTCGTGATATCAACGATATTATTGATTGGACGAATACCAATGGCTTTGAGCAATTCCTGAAGCCAGGCAGGTGATTCCTTCACTTCAACTCCCTGGAGAGTTATTCCTGAGTATCGGGGACAAGCAATTTCGTCCTCTACAATAACATCTATAGGCACATTTTCATTGTCAACTGTAAAATCATCCAGGGAGGGTAAGTTAAGGCTAAGTTTGTGGTATGTTCCCTGTTTGTTATTAAGAACAGAAGCCAGATCGCGGGCAACTCCAATATGCGAAGTGGCATCAGAACGGTTGGGTGTAAGCCCTATTTCGAATACAATGTCTTCAACTAGTTTAAAATAATCCTTAACCGGCATTCCAAGTGGTGCGTTTTGATCCAGCACCATAATCCCGGCATGAGAAGTTCCAAGACCCAGTTCATCTTCAGCACAAATCATTCCTTCAGATAATTCACCTCTTATTTTTGAAGTCTTTATCTGAAAAGAGTCCTCTCCCGAATAAAGAGTTGTTCCAACAGTTGCAACTGCTACTTTTTGACCTTCGGCAACGTTTGGCGCACCACAGACAACGCTGAGCAATTCTCCCATCCCAATATCTACTTTTGTGAGACTCAATTTATCCGCGTTGGGATGACGCTCGCAACTCATTACCTGACCAACAACAACCCCTGCAAGGCCGCCTTTAGCTGTCTCATATTTTTCTATGGCTTCTACTTCCAGGCCGCAATCGGTGAGTAAAATTGAAATGTCTTCGGCAGGAAGATCAATTGCAATATATTTTTTAAGCCAGTTGTATGAAATTTTCATTGAATGGAATTTTAATTGGAAGGGCAAAAATAAGGATAAAAAGGCGAATGCGAAGGATGCCTTGAAAAACAGCGAATGTGAGAATGTTTAACTGATTCTGCTCATATTTGCCCTTGTCCTGTTCATGAAATCAATATATTCGCTTAATCGCTTGTTTTTTTCCTTTTCCAGCGAAGGATCATCGTTAAGAATACTATTGGCAATCTCCCTTGCCTGCCTGATAATTTTTTCATCCCGAACAATATCAGCTATCTTAAGATCAACAATACCACTCTGTTGAGTGCCTTCCAGATCGCCGGGGCCCCGAAGCCTGAGATCGGTATCAGCTATTTCGAAACCATCTGAAGTCCGCACCATAGTTTCAATACGCTTACGTCCATCAGCGGTAACTTTGTAGCTGGTTATAAGCAGGCAATGTGATTGGTCGGCTCCCCTGCCTACCCTTCCACGCAACTGATGCAACTGCGATAATCCAAACCGTTCAGCATTTTCTATAACCATAACTGAAGCATTTGGAACATCAACTCCGACTTCAATCACAGTGGTGGCAACCATTATATTGGTTTCGCCCATAACAAACCGCTGCATTTCGGCTTCCTTTTCTTTAGCTTTCATCTTACCGTGGACCATACTCACGGCATAACGGGGAGCAGGAAACTCTCGCGATATGGTTTCGAATCCTTCCATCAAGTCCTTGAGGTCAAGAGTTTCTGATTCTTTTATCAATGGATAAACAACATATACCTGTCGCCCTTCTTCTATTTGCCGCTTTAAAAATCCGAATACTTTTGGAAGGTCTTTATCATGGTAATGGTAGGTTTTTACGGCTCTGCGGCCTGGCGGCAATTCATCTATTACAGAATAATCGAGATCTCCATAAAGGGTCATAGCCAAAGTGCGCGGGATAGGAGTAGCAGTCATTACCAGTATATGTGGCAAGACTTCACTTTTCGACCACATCCTTGCCCGTTGTTCAACTCCAAAACGGTGTTGCTCATCAATAATTACAAGTCCCAATTTACTAAACTGCACAGCATCCTCAATTAGTGCATGTGTACCAATAAGAATATGCAGTTCGCCACCTGAAAGCTTTTCATGCAATAGCCTACGTTGCGCAGTACTGGTATTGCCGGTAAGTAAGTCAACCTGGATTGGCATACCACTCAGCATACGACAGATTGTTGCAAAATGCTGAGCCGCTAATATTTCTGTAGGTGCCATTAGACAAGCCTGGTATCCGTTGTCAAGTGCGATAAGCATACTCATAAGTGCAACAAGTGTTTTACCGCTGCCTACATCGCCTTGCAATAAGCGGTTCATCTGGTGGCCTGAACCAAGATCGGCGCGAATTTCTTTAAGTACTTTTTTTTGTGCTCCTGTGAGTTCGAAAGGCAAATATTTATAATAAAATGTATTGAAGAATTCGCTAATTACAGGAAATTTCAGACCCTGTAGTTTCTTAGTGCGAATAATTTTAAGTTTCAGCAAACGCAACTGGATAAAGAATAATTCATCAAATTTTAACCGGGCTTCGGCTTTTGCTAATTCCCCTGGATTAACCGGAAAGTGTATGTTCGTGAGTGCTTCCTCTCGCCCGATCAGATTCTGAGATTGTAATATTTCATCTGAAAGAATTTCGGGTAGTCTTCCTTGTGCTGATGAGAGTAATACGCGTGTGAGCTTGCCAAAAGCTCTGCTTGTCAGCCCCTGCGCTTTTAACTTTTCTGTAGTACCATAGAATGGCTGCAAAGTTTCCGCAGCCTGGCTTGTATGCATCACAAGCGTTTCCATCTCAGGATGTGTAATAGTATACCTGCCATTAAAGAGAGATGGTTTGCCAAACAAAACATAATCCTCAGTGGAATTAAATTTATCCTGTATCCATTTAATACCCTGAAACCACAAGAGTTCAATGCTACCGGTCTGGTCGCGAAAAGTCGCCGAGAGGCGTGTTCCGTGTCCTTTTCCCAGGAGCTGAACATTCGAAATCCTACCACGTAATTGCACATAACCTGTATCTTCGGATATCTGGCTAACGGTTAAAAACCTGGTGCGATCAACATACCTGAACGGGTAGTATGTGATGAGATCTCCAAACGTATGGATGTTTAACTCCTTTGCCAGTAGTTCGGCACGTTTTGGCCCGACACCTTTAAGAAATTCAATTTTGGTTTCCAGAAATTGTTGCTGCATATAGAATACTGGTAACAACAACAAATGTAATCATTCACCGGCAGAAACAAAAAAAGCCTTGCCATTGAATCAGGCAAAGCTTTTTGTTGGTTAAATAATAGTTTAATATTCCCATAAATTTTGTTCAAACATGAACAAATCATTTTTTATTCTTTCCGATTCCAACAAGGCATCCAGACCGCTTGCATAGTCAACAATTTTTCGATCGTAAACATTATCTTCTTTATAAATAGAACTGCTGAACATCCGTTTCCAGAAGAGATCATCATATGTCATTTTAGCAGCACTGTTCTGACGGTTAAACACTTCTGCTTTAGCTAATACAGGCCTTGCTTCCGGAAAATTAATCCAGAACAATACCTGTTCAGCTCTGAAAAGCCCTGTCTGTGGATCGACATTGTCCTTTACAGCACAAATTCCTATAATTCGCGTTTCTATAACAGAACGTTGCTTGTCGAAAAACATATCTTCCTTTATTCTAATTCGCTTAACATCAATTGGGTTAAATTTAATCGAAATTATCGTATCGAAGGAATCATAGGGAGGATAAGAACGTTGCATAGAGACGGTGTCAACACCTTCCATTCTGGTTATTAACTCTTGGTAAGTAAGAGGGATAATGAATTCGTCAGTGGGAGAATCGTCATAAGCAGTAATGGTTCCTTCCTTGAGGGCATCCATTATCACTGTCATAAAACTACGCCAATTATTGTGAGGTATTTCGGGATAGTAGAAAGGCTGGTTCATCTTTTCCTTAAATTCTATTTTGCGCCATATCCGTTTGGACCAAATCACATCAGCTTCCCTGACATAAGCATAACTAATTGGTTTTTTCTCAACTACATTACTCTTCACATATGCTCCATCCAGCGGGGGACTATCGAGGACCTGCTGGGCATTGGCAATTAAAGCCAGGATGACAAAGACGGGCAGTAAAAAGATGATTTTCTTCATAGTGCTATTAATTTGCTACAGCTTAATATTGAATGAAATTACTGAACAATAAGTGAAATGGTACCAAGGTTACGTGATCCGCCATCTGGACCTTTAGCATAAATATTTTCAAGCCAAATACGACTACCACGCTTGGAATTGCTGATAAAAGTCTTCATTTCATCTGTCAGTTTATTGCCCTTACCTTCTTTAGAAAAGATATCTCCGGAACGAAGACCAGAAAATGTGAAAGATGTTATTATAAAATTGAGGTCAAATTCAAAATCTGGAGGCATCCGTGGTATGATTGCGCCAGCAGCAATAAGCATGCTTTTTGCTACAGTTCCTCCTTCTGAATTGGCAATATAAGCTTTAGGGTCAGGAACTCTCTTTACCCTGAATTCCAAAGAACCCATTGATTTAACGCGATCACCAATTTTCGCATCAACAGTAATAACTGTTTTACCTGGAGCGGTAGGCTTAACTATCCATGCTTTTCCGCTTCTGGTTATTGTAGAACCAGCAGAAATTCTAGGATTTATCTGGGCATCAGCAATACCACCAGCCGATATAGAAACCGGGTTATCCACACCTATATAAAATACATTCATTTTAGTAGGAGAAATAGTGAGAGTGGGCGGCGCAACAATATATTCACTTTTAAATGGGTAACTCATTGTTTCACCAGCAGGTGATGAAATATGAACCACCCCTTCATAGGTTTTGGGTCCTTCAGAACTTGCTGCAGCTTGATATAGAGCAACACCATCTTTTCCAGCAATCGATCGTCCGCCAATTAAAACCTCAGGGTTTTGTTTTGTATCATACGCTGCCACAAAGATTTCGGCTTCGTAGTTTTCGCCAAGGAATACATATTGACTTTTTGGAACAACTTTAGCACCAACCTTGTCAAACTTAAAGTCTTCCGCACTTACGGATGCGTACAGATGCGAAATCACATCAAGTTCGGCACTTTGTACTTCAGCAATAAGTTTATTCATAATAGTAACATTTGCTGCAAGAATAGTGTGGTAGAAATTATGCATTTCCCAATTTTGTCTCTTACCATCGGCATCATAAAACGGGCCATCAGTATCAAGACCAAGCTTAATATTGTTACGAGAGGCCGGATCAACAAGCTGAAGCATTTCCTGCTTAAATTTATTGATTTTATCTTTCATCTCGCGTGATTTTCCATTCCTGCCATCCTGGGAATTTCCAATCATATAGTTGGTTGATTCATCATATTTATCCTTGGATTCAACCTTTCTAAGTGGTAATTTTCGAGCTTCCTCAGGAGTTATTCTATCGGATTTAGCAATTACATTATATTTAACTTCATTTATGTATTTCTTCATTTCCTCAGAAAGTTTAAGCGCTTTCTGTGCCTTATCCCAATATGGACCCACTTTGGTCTTGTTCAGATTATACTGTAGTTCAAATTTAGCGTATGCACCTTCTATCTTCTTGGAAAATGTTTCGTTAGTCGCTTCCATGCTTTCATTCACAACAATGAAAGCTTCAAGGATTTCGACAGAAACATTTAAAGCCAGCAGAGCCGTTAACACCAGGTACATCATCGCAATCATCTTCTGCCGCGGCGTTTCCTTATATCCAGCCATAATTGTTTTGTTTATATTTATTAATTAATGGATAGATATGGTTACTTCATATTAACATTCATGGCAGCAAGCATGTTGCCATATACATTATTAAGAGCTGCTACTCGTTTGGTAAGGTTGTCGATTTCGTCCTTGTATTTATTCATATTTGTGGAGGAATCGTTTAGGTTGGCAAGGAATTGATCAACTGTAGTCCGCATTTTATTCGTGGATTCAATCTGTTCATTTGAACCTTTAAGCTGAAGTTCATAAACTGTGTTTAGGGCAGCAAGGTTGGAAGATATCTTTTGAAGTTGCTCATTGTAGGCCTTACCATCTACTGAAGAAAAGTTAAGCGATTCGGCTGATTTAACAAGTATTTCGGCTGAACGGTTGTAATTTTCAGCAAGTTTGTTTGCTGATTCAGTTGCTGTTTTAATGCTCCCTGAGAGCAGCTCGGTTGAAGCCATCTCACTTTTTATTGAGGCTGAAACCTGATTATAAACATTTGCCAGGTTCGTTACTGAGCCTGAAGCTGCCTGGAGGTTGGTTGAGAACTCGCTAGCTACGTTAACATCCTGGTTCAGGATATCGGATGTGCGCTTGTAAGAAGCTGACAATTCAGTAACAGATTGGGAAGCCGTTTTAACATTTTTCACAAACTCATCGTTTGCTATTGCTGCATTTGTAACTTCCGACATCTTGGATGTATTTTCGCTCATCTTACGCAAGCCATCGCCAAGGCTTTGTATCAGCTCAGGCCCTATCTTTGCTTTAGAGAGCATATCATCAAGCTCCTGAGTAACCGATTTCGAAGGGTCTTTCCTTGAGGACGTTTTAACAGAACCATCCAAATGATACATACCGGCCAACTCAGGATAAACTAAACTCCAGTCGGGTTCCACGTGCGGTGGCTCAAACGCTGAGAAAAAGAAAATTATCGCCTCTGTCCCCAGCCCTACAATAAGCATTTCGTTTGCACCGGTATAATGATTAATTTTGAACAAAGCTCCTATAATAACAACGGATGCACCAAGTCCATACAATTTGGCCATGAAATTCTTAAAACCTTTACTTCTCACTACATTAGCTAAACCCATGATGTTGATTTTTTTAATTTATCTTTGATTAATATTATTTTCAATTAGTATAATTGCTAAAACAGAAAAAAGTCATAGCTTATTATTTAGGTTAGTCTGAACTCTGTTTAATTATAGATTTTTGAAGCGCGTGCCGGATTGTCATCTTTTTGACGGCCAAGATAATTCTGAACACATCTGAATCCTATGTAACACTTACTGGAATCCTGAAATTCATAAGTGCGCGAAGCTACCTGGAGGTAATAAGCAATGTCCTTCCAGGAACCACCCCTTACAACTTTGCGTTTTAATGCAGCAGGATCTGTTTCCTTTGCATTGTATGTGTAGCTTGGGTTCATATCCCATGTAAAGTTGTAAGATGATTCATCAAAAGCATCGTTAGTCCATTCAGATACATTTCCCGACATGTCGTACAACCCAAAATCGTTCGCCGGGTAGTGTGCAACAATTACACTTGTGGCACCACCATCATCGGTATAGTTTCCCCTAAGTGGTTTAAAATTGGCAAGGAAACATCCCTGGTCGTTCCGCGTATAAGGCCCTCCCCAAGGATAGGGACTAAACGTATTTCCTCCTCGTGCAGCCCATTCCCATTCAGCTTCAGTAGGCAGGCGGAATTCATTTGCTACTGCACTGTTTTTCCTGCGCAGAAATGATTCAAGTAAACGCGACCGCCATATACAAAATGCAGTGGCTTGTTTCCAGTTGACTCCTACTAATGGGTAATTATCATATGCGGGATGCCAGAAGTACCGCTCTGTCATAGGATCATTAAAACTATAAACATAATCATGAAGCCAACTTAATGTATCAGGATAGACATTTATTACTTCCTTCCGTACATAGAGGGATCTATCCTTCAAACCTTGTGGACGATTTGCCAGGCTTGCGTTTTTGCTATCGCCGGCAGTAGAATAATCTTTAGCAGAAGCAGCTTTTAAATCAATTGTGTAATATTCATAAAAGAGTTTACGGGTATCAATCTCTTTACGCCTGTAGTAGCGTTCATGTTCAGGGAGGAACATTTGCTCCAGGGCATCACGGTTTCCTTCCTTGTTCCAGTCAATCTCTGTCTCCCAATTAAGGAAAGGAGGATCAAAAGCTTCTTTTGTTTTCTTGTTTTCAGAAATCAAAAAGTCCTCGGGAGTAACATCACCTAACAAACGGCGGGCGATTGAATCGCGGACCCAATAAACGAATTGCCGATATTCGTTATTAGTTATCTCTGTCTCGTCCATATAAAAGGCGGCAACAGTAATTGTCCGCGGATCGTTGATGTGCGCGTAAGGAACATCCTGGTCACCTACACCCATAGTGTAGCTGCCCAATGGCACATAGGCCATTCCGTATGGATCGGGCTGATAAAATTTTTCTCTCTTCAGAACACCTGTAAGCTCACCGTTGCCGGAATTCTTACAGCTGCCCAGAATGATAGCAAGAAGAGAAATTAAGAGCAGTTTCTTCATGATGTTTCCTGATTTTTATATCTGATAACGATTTTGATAATCCTTTAGTATAACCGAGACAATTTTGACACCACAAAAATAGTAATATAATGGAAAAAACACATACATATTACAAGAATCTGGTGTTTCGGTAACTTGTTCTTGTTTTTTCGCGCTCAAGTTTAAAACAATATTTGACCATAATTTCGTGACTACCTGCTGAACCTAGCATGGAAGTTGGGATATCGTATGCATAACCTATGTTTACTTCCTTAACCACAGTTCCTATCAAAATGCCAAATGCATCGTTTAGCCGGTATGTAACGCCACCCCATATCTTATTATTGTATTTCACCAACCCATTAAAGTCATATTGCACCGAAACCCCATCCGATTTTATAAATATTGAGGGTGTAATTATATATGACGGATTGGAAGGGAAAGTAAGATCATAACCGGAGGTCAGATAGTAGTGCCTTTTAAGATTAAAGGTTCCTACTCCTGCACCACCAAGATCGCGCTTACTCTGTAATAACTGAAGTGCTGAAAACCCGGCATAAAAGCCTGGTAACTGCAAAAAAGCCCCAACACCCAAATCAGTGATAATTACACCATTTGAACTTTGTGAATTTAGAAAATTATCACCTTCTTCAACTGCTTTTAACTTACTAAATTCGAGGGATTTATTTAAAAAATCGACATTAAGCCCAATACCTAATTTCCCTTCACCCATTGTCCTGTGATAGGAATAACCTAACCGTATAGTTACATCTTTAAAAAAACCATATTGATCCTGGGCTATATTCAACCCAACTCCCCCACGCAGGAATTTTATTGGTGCATCTATAGCCACAAGAACAGTCTCAGGGGCAACCTTATTGCCATCAGCATCTTTAAAACCAACCCATTGCTGACGGATAATCCCGGTAGCGCATATAGCATTCGTAATACCAAAGAAGCCTGGATTTGTGTAAGCTTTATTAAACATATTATGTGTAAACTGCGGCTGCTGTTGAGAATAAACAACTGTTAATGCGCAGAAAAACACAAATGAGACAACAATTTTTCTTAATAATTCCATCCTTGGTTATAATAAAGCGAAACTCATCAATATAAGAGGGCTAAAATAGCAATAAATATTTTATGATGGTGGTTTCAGTCTACATTATATTCAAACAACATTGTTAATAATTTTTTTTGAATTGAACTACAATAACGGACTTCTACTATGAGTATTGTCCTTCAATAATTTTATTGGCTATTTATCCAAAATCAAGGTAATACTCCTGAGCTAAGTTTATTCTCCGGATATTTGGCCATATGATAAACTAAAATACAACCGTTCAGTATTACGAAATCTGAACAATTTCGCTTTTGCAACCCAGAAGAATCCGCCGAAAGTGTACCCTCAAAGATTTAGCATAAACAGCCTGACTTCTTTGATCCAATAAAGAATCATTAGTTATAAATTGCTTTTCAAAGTAATATCTAAAAAATCTTTCATCAGTTTCATGCACTTATATTGATTTATCCGGAAAATTGAAATAAGATATATCAATTTTCAATAAAAATTACATTTCGAATTATATGCACAAAAAGATGCCGCACAACTGTGCGTTTATTATGTATAATAAGATTCCCCCGCATTTTATTTTTTTAATATTAGTAAAATCGCATTTATTTAAACAGACATGTGGATGTTGCTATAACATGCTAATTTATAAACTTTTATAAACTTATGCATTATTTATAATCTTACTATTTAGCCAAATTTTCAAGAGGCACGGCAAATATTTTATCATCCGGCACGAAAATTGGAAAGCCAGTTACCTGCCTGATTATGTCTCTGAAAAAGCAGAATAATAACATCTGAAAAACAGGCAACTATAGACAATCTGAAATAATTGATATTTAGTATTTAAGAAAATTTACTTTTATCGTGATCATTCACTCGTAAACTAAACAATAACTCAATAATTACTAACTCAAAACACTATTGATCATGAAATGCATTAATTCTATTTTCTCTGCGACAGCCATTTTTGCTTTTGTGCTGATTATCGGCACTTCCTGTAGCAAATCGGATAAAAAA
Organism: uncultured Lentimicrobiaceae bacterium; assembly: GCA_964511085.1. Taxonomy (GTDB): domain Bacteria; phylum Bacteroidota; class Bacteroidia; order Bacteroidales; family DASVHX01; genus DASVHX01. The sequence goes on along the minus strand of CAZEDO010000016.1, from coordinate 24,590 downwards.
GGCGATCAACCCTCAAAAGTTGCGGCAACACCAACTACAAGTAAGCCTACACTTTCACCTACAATTCCTGAATCACAGATGCTGGAGCTCAATAAGTTTAACCCGGCGGAATCGGAGAATGATGTTAAATTCCGCAGTACAGACGAGGTTTTTGGAACAACCAGCGACAGATCATATGCTTACAATGAGCTAAACAGTAATAAAATAAGTTATAACATATACGGCGGCACTTCTGAGGATCAAATGAGTGGACGTTGGTTTAGCAGAAAAATCCTGCAATGGGATGGAGGTACACGTACATGGAAAACTTTCTTTGACGACGGAATACAGTATTTTTCGCGTGTTTCGGATGATATCTCTCTCCAGTCAGGTTCCTGGTACTATACTGTTCAATGGGTTTGGGATCCAGCAGGAAATAAATGGATAAAATTTGATGCAGACTTGTTAATTCATGTCTAGCAAAAGGGCTTAGGATCACATACTTAATAACAAACAGAGGCTGTCTCGTAACCGGGGCAGCCTCTTGCTTTTATAACAACAGTCCGGTAATATTTTATAATATGCTAATTATCAATATATTACATACGATTCTTTCGATATCACATAGTGCTGATAATCAACGTTTTGCGCCTTTGCGTCTTTGCGAGAAATGAAAAGTTACCGGAGTATTGTTATAACAAAAACGATTAAAAAGAATACACTTTTTTCTTTTATATCTAATTTCAAGCATAATTGAATAGCCTTTAAGTGATTCTGTCTAATTTTGCATCTTTTCCCATCTAATATCTAAACATCAGATTTATGGCATTATTACAGAAAGAGAGAGCATTCTCGCGTAAGTGGTTTATCAGTTATAGCCTTATTATTATCGGCTCATTTATTCTTGCCGCAGGTTTTGTTTTTTTTATAACACCATACCGTATTGTACCAGGTGGTGTTTATGGCATCTCAATTGTTATCCATTATATCACCAAGGGGATGTTTTCTTTTGCTCCCGAAGGTTTCCCGATTGGTCTAATGGGACTGATACTGAATATACCACTTACAATTATTGGAATTAAAGTATTAGGACCCCGATTTGGTGTCAAAACGATTGTCGGGTTTGTGCTCACTTCAATATTTATGGACGGTATAACTTACTTCTGGGGTGAAACTGCACTGGTTAAAAATGATGCCCTACTTTCTTCTATCTTCGGTGGTGTTTTGATTGGGTTCGGCCTGGGCCTTATTTTTAAATCGAAGGCAACATCAGGCGGATCGGACATTATAGCAATGATTATTGCCAAATACACACGTCTTCCTCTTGGCCAGCTTATGATTTATGTAGATTCGGTGATTGTGCTGATTGCCCTTGTTGTTTTTGCTGATTGGAAAATACCTCTTTATTCGTGGATCGCAATATTTATTACCGGAAAAGTTATAGATGTGGTATTGGAAGGGATTACATACGATAAAACTCTGTTTATTATTTCCGATAATTTCGAAGAAATACGCAACAAGATTATTAACGACCTAAACCGCGGGGGCACCTATATCCAAGGAAAAGGAATGTACAACGGCGTTGATAAAACAATTATATTTACAGTTGTTAGCCGCCGCGAACTTATAATACTTGAAGAGTATATTCACCAAATTGATGCTATGGCTTTCGTTACTGTGATAAATGCCAACGAAATCCTTGGAGAAGGGTTCAAATCGCTGTATGAAAAAGTAACTGACTGAACTTTTAAAAGGCAAGCATCTATACATTCACACAACAATCATATTTTTGCTGAAAAACAGTTACCTGAAAAGCTTGAAAATATCGTTGCCATTCGCAAATACAAGCAACGACAGCAGAAGGATCATTCCCACAATTTGTGCATATTCCAGAAATTTGTCACTGGGTTTTCGCCGGGTTATAATTTCATAGAGCAGGAACATTACATGACCGCCATCGAGCGCCGGGATTGGCAGTACATTGATAATAGCCAACATGATGGAGAGAAAAGCGGTAAGCCCCCAGAATGATTCCCAATGCCATACCGACGGGAAAATATTACCAATAGCAATAAATCCACCCACTGATTCGTATGCTTTTACTTTTGGTGAAAACAACAACTTAAGTTGTTTAAGGTAATTTCCGACACTTTTGTATGCTTTAACTGTTCCAGCCGGAATAGCAGCAAGGAAAGTATAGTGTTTTTCACTGAAGTTGAAATATGCATCAGGACCCTTTCGTATAACACCTATCATTCCCTCTGCAGTCAAAGCAACAGGAAAGCGAAGCGTATCCGAATTGCGAAGAAGAGCGATATCAACCTTCTTGCTTTTCGATTCTCCAATAGCTGACTTGAACTCATCATAATACAACGTTCTAACACCATTAAGCCCCACAATGCGGTCACCTTCTATAATGCCGGCATCTTTTGCAGGCGAATTCGCGGAAAAACCTGCAACCTCAAAAGGAATGCGAACGTTGATGACATCAGTGCTCTGATGCTTAAGCATTTTACTTATAAATCCACCAGGAATCTGAACATCTATTAGCTGTCCGTCGCGTTCAACCTGTATAGTTTTTGCGTCGTCGAGTATTATTTTACCTGGTATCTTGAAAAAATCTTCTACCTTTTCACCATCAACAGATAGAATTTTATCTCCATTACGCAAGCCCATCTGGGAACCAAGAGAATCAACTACAATACCATATTTCACTTCGGAAGTAGGAAGATACTGTTCTCCCCATGCAAACAACATAAGTATGTATATTCCAATGGCAAGAAGCAAGTTAACCGTAACACCACCAAGCATAATTATTAGACGCTGCCATGTTGGTTTGGACCTGAATTCCCAAGGCTGTGGCGGAAGTTTCATTTGTTCCTTGTCCATCGATTCATCTATCATCCCGGAAATTTTCACATACCCGCCTAACGGTAACCAGCCAACACCATACTCGGTGTCGCCTTTCTTAAATTTAAAAAGAGAGAACCAAGGATCGAAGAAGAGGTAGAACTTTTCAACCCTCGTACCGAAGGCTTTGGCAGCAATAAAATGGCCAAATTCATGAAAGATAACCAGAATTGAAAGGCTAAGTATGAGTTGGAGTGCTTTGATCAGAATTTCCATAGGTTTGTTATATCGAAGGCGATGTTGTTCATTTTAACTTTATCAGCAATTCTCTTTTAATATTAGTATTCAAAAAACAAATCAGGCTATGCGGGTAATAACCTCTTCGGCCTTTTTGCGGGTTTCGTCGTCGGAGATCACATAAGCATCATATCCTGGAGACTGGATAAAACTTACTTGCTTCATACATTGTTCAATCACATCCGTTATTTGCAAAAATCCTATCCTGTTATTTAAAAAAGCATTGACTGCCACCTCATCTGCAGCATTCAGAATACAAGGCATATTGCCTCCCTTTTCCAATGCTGTGTAAGCCAATGCAAGATTACGAAAATTTTCGCTATCAGGCTTACTGAAAGTGAACTCAGGGAAATCTAAAAAGTTGAACCGTGGGAAATCCGACACCAACCGCCGGGGGTAACCCAAAGCATACTGAATAGGCAAACGCATATCAGGCAACCCCATCTGTGCCTTTATAGAGCCATCGGAAAATTGAACCATTGAATGGATGATACTTTGCGGGTGGACAATTACTTCGATATTTTCAGCAGTAATACCAAACAGCCATCGTGCTTCAATCACTTCGAGGCCCTTGTTCATAAGTGTTGCTGAATCTATTGTTACTTTGCACCCCATATTCCAATTAGGGTGTTTTAGCGCTTGTTCCTTAGTAACTTTTTTTAGGAATTCTCGTTTTTGGCCCCTGAATGGCCCCCCTGAAGCAGTAAGAATTATCTTTTCCACTGGATTATGAAATTCACCTGCAAGGCATTGAAAGATTGCTGAATGTTCCGAATCTACCGGAAGAATATTCACTCCCTTCTTCCGTGCCATAGCTGTAACAATTTCGCCGGCCACAACAAAGGTTTCCTTATTTGCGATAGCAATGGTTTTCCCGGCCTCTATGGCTCTTAGCGTAGGTAAAAGTGCCGCAAAACCAACGATGGCAACAAGTACCAGATCGATACTATCCATTTCAACTATCTGAAGCAGGGCATCCCGGCCGGCAAAAACCTTAATATCATACTTTGCAAGTGCACTGTTAACTTCGGAATATAGAATTTCGTCGCCGATAACCACTGCATTTGGTCTGAATTCGACAGCCTGCCGGATAAGGGCAGATGAACTCGATTGTGCTGTTATCACCTCCACCTCAAACTGATCCGGGTGCTGCCGGACAACTTCAAGCGCCTGTGTACCAATCGAACCTGTTGATCCGAGTATAGCGATGCGTTTTTTCAATTCTGTAGCGTATAAATAACAAGATAGTTTAAAACGACATATAATCCAGGGGATTCACAGGGTTGCCGTTAATCCAAAGTTCAAGGTGCAGGTGAGGTCCATTGGAAAGCTCTCCTGACTCGCCAATAATGGCAATTGTTTCACCTGCTCTCACAAAGTTCCCTTCTTTTTTGAGGAGTACTGAATTATGTTTATATACTGAAACGATATTTCCTGGGTGCTGAATAGCAATTACATAGCCTGTTTCAACTGTCCAGCCAGTAAAAATAACTGTACCATCCTGCACTGATTTTATGGCTTCGTTACGCTTTGCCACGATATCGATACCATAATGTTCCTCTACAGGTTCAAACTTGCTGGTAAGGATACCTTTTATCGGAGTAAAAAAATAAAGGTTTGTAACGCCCGACTTTGGTTTTGATTCAGTACTCTCATCTACAAAAATGTTGTACTTGTTCTGGTTTTCATAATCCGCACGCAGTAGTGAGTCTTCCGGGCTTCGTTTATCTTTAATGGACAGGTAATTTTTCCGTTTAGCTGTATCTGATGGCTGTGGAGGTGGCTCCGGTACAGTGTTTTCTCCAAGAACTGATTTGATGTTCTCAATATACTTATCCTTACTTGCAAAAGCATTCTCAATAGAATCTGCTTTGAGTTGAAGCTCGTATATATGACGCTGCAGGTTAACATCAGCATATCCGGGGATATACTCCCGAAGTGAAGTAAATGCAATAATATATGATGTTATGAATACAATAACGATGGATAGAACACCAATGACAACAAATACATTCAAACGCGACAAGCGCAGTGAGAATTTCTCTTCAAAAGAATCTTCGTTAAGGATAACCAGCCTGTATTTATCTTTCAGGCGCTCCATGAGCCGTTGCCTAATTTTCTTTCCTTCGTCTTTTAATCCGGTCATCCTGTAACGCGCAACTGTATGCAAACGTGCAAATATCGGAAATAAATGCCAGTAACATCAGCATTATCATTCCTCCATATCTAAAATACCAGAACCTTTAACAAAAGTTAACAAGGGTTTTGGGGATATTTGAAGAAGATTTAAACTCAACAGATTTGGATTAGCCTGTTTTCTTTTTAGTCTTTTCAGGCAAGATTGGAAAAAATAAAATATTTTTGCATGAAATGAGTTAATTATGAGACGCGGTCATCGCCAATTCCAAAATTCTGAAAACTTTGATTAGTAAACTTTCATTCAGGATCATGCAAGGGGTCATTATCATTCTACTGGTAGTGGCTGTTGTGGCATGTTCCACCAAAAAAAACACTTTCATTCGCAGGGCATACCATAACCTGTCAGCTCACTACAATACATACTGGAATGGCAACGAAAGCATGAAAGATGGCGTTGCTGATCTTAAGACAAGCGTGCGCGATAACTATGGCAAGATATTGCTGGTAGCCAATTACGGAACTGAAGCTGATGCTTCCAAGCTTAATCCAGCCATGGACAGGGCTATTGCAAAAGCATCATTGGTCATTCAGAAGCATTCGATGTTTTTCAACAAAAAAGAACGCGTTAAATGGATAGATGACAGCTATATGCTTATTGGTAAAGCCTACTTTTATAAGCGTGATTATACCGCTGCCAAGCGTACGTTCGACTTTGTAATGCGGCAATACAACTACAACCCTATCCAATATGATGCGATGCTTTGGCAGGCAAGAAATTTTATACAGCTGAAGCAATATAGTGATGCCGGAGCCATACTCGACCTGCTGAAAAGTAAAACAGAGACCGAGAAAGTGCCTTTCATCGTAATAAGGCAGATACCTCTTGTTTATGCTGATTATTATATCCTGCAAAAAAATTACCCGCCGGCAAAGGATTACCTTTTTAAGGCTATTGACCTTAATAAAAATAAGAAGTTGCGTGCCAGACTTTATTTTATTCTAGCTCAACTGGCTGATCTGGAGAAAAACCAGGCAAGAGCTACAGAATATTATACCAAAGTTATCAAATCAGCTCCTTCCTATGAAATGGCTTTTAATGCCAGGATCAATATGGCCAGTTCCTTCGATTTTGCCACTGGCGATATCAGATCTATCGAAAAAGCCCTGATGAAAATGCTGAAGGAAGACAAGAATAAAGACTTCCGCGACCAGATTTATTTTGCATTATCACAATTGTCTTTTAAAGAAAAAAATGACACTCTTGGTATCAAATATCTTAAATTATCAGTAGCCAGCAGTGTGAAAAACGATTTTCAGAAAACCACCTCTGCTCTTAAGTTGGCTGATATCTATTTTGCCCGCCAAAATTACCGCATGGCCCAGGCATACTACGACAGCACTATGCAATTCCTGCCTAAAGATTATCCCAACTACGAAGAGCTTACCGAAAAAACTCGTACGCTCACCGAACTGGTGAAAAACCTTACAATTGTGCAGACCGAAGACAGCCTTCAAAAACTTGCCAGGCTTCCTGAAGCCGACCTCACAAAGTTGATCGATAAAATGATTGAAGATTACAAAAAGGCTGAGCAACAAAGAAAAATTGCTGAAGCGCAACAACAGATGGATGCATCGATTGGTATTGGTGGTGGCGTTTTAGGAAAAGGGGCTGATAACCTTAACGCGATTGGGGGTGGCGGAGGGTGGTATTTTTACAATACTTCAGCCAAAACCTACGGATATACTGAATTCGTGAAAAAATGGGGCCGACGTAAATTGGAAGATAACTGGAGGGTGAGTAATAAAAGACCCATTTACACAGAAACTACTGAAAATAATCCTGCCGATGGCGATAGTGCGCTGGTAAACAAAAAAGGTGACAGTACAATGAACCTTTCTACCGACCCACTAAACAGGAAGACTTATATGCAAAATATACCGGTAACTGCCGATCTGATGAAGGCTTCGGATATGCGGATTTCTGATGCTCTCTATAATCTTGGGTTCATATATGATGAAAGCCTTAGAGATACTCATAAATCTATAGCCACTTTTGAAGATCTTTTAAAACGTTATCCGGCAGATTCTAATGTCCTGAGAGTTTGCTACCAGCTTTACACAATGTATAAGGCAATGCCAGACTCTGTTAAAGCAGCAGTTTACCGTGATCGTATTGTGAATAATTATCCCGAAAGCGATTACGCACGAATCATCACCGATCCCAATTATAATGTTGAATTGCAGGCAAAACTTAACCGCGTAAAAACGCTTTATTCCGAAACATACCGTGCCTTCACCAAAGAACAGTACCAGACTGTGATAATATACAGCAACGATGCTATTGCCAATTACAAGGACAAAGAACTGTTGCCAAAGTTTGAATACCTGCGGGCGCTTTCTTTAGGCAAGACTCTTAGCCCCGATACTATGCTTGTGGCACTGAACAAAATGGTGAAAAAATATCCAACAGCTGGTGTTTCGAAGCTGGCACAAAGCATCCTTGCTGCCAATGCAAGGTCTCCGGCTCTTGTAAACCTGAAACCCGAAATACCCTCAAAAGGAGACAGCCTGATTGCTTCAGACACTCTTGTTGCTGATAAGTATAACTTTTCGCCCAACTCATCACATTTTTATGTATTGCTTCTTGATGGCAATAAAGCGAATGTAAGTGCCACACGCATCAGGGTTACCGACTACACCACTAAAAACTTCAGTGCAGATAACCTCTCAATTAATACAATTGTTCTTGATGGTGGCTGGCAAATGATTACCGTAAGTAGTTTCCGTAATATGGAGAACGCCATGAATTTTTACAATACTATCAAAACGGATACCTACGTTTTTGCCAATCTTGAAGAACCAACCTTCAAGCAATTCCTTATTTCTACTGAGAATTACCCGATCTTCTACCGCGAAAAGAATTCAGAAGCCTATTTAAAGTTCTTCAAACGGAAATACCTGAAAGAATAATTATAAATCAGATTTTGCTTCATTAATCCCTATACATTGTCACCGGCGAAAATACCGGAAGTCAAATGGTGTGTGCTAAATAGAATCCATTCGCATGCTTCTACCTCGATGGAATGCCCTGCCTCAACAAAGAATGCAGTCTGGTGCGTTGTTTCTTATAAAGTTCCTTGCAGCACAAAGGTTAATAGACAAACATAATTTACTGATTCCATGCTGATTCCATCTGCAATAGCTAAAAATCTGAATTTCATCTAAAAAAGAGATTCCGGTTTTAGCAAGCAATAATATATCTAATTTTGACCCTGCAAGAATTCAAGAAAACTAATTTTCATCTATAAAAAATTCATATGAAAAATTCAATTTACTATTTTCTACTACTTACAGCATTGTTTGCCTTATCTGGCCTGCAAATGCGAGCTCAGGAGACTGATGTGTTACAAAAAGCAACACTTGTAGGTGTGGCCGAATACATGGTTGAAGTTCCATCCATAGCTTCCCAGATAGCCAATGGAACATTTACTCCTGCAGAGAACATATCGAGGGAAGCTAACCCAAAAAGGTGGGGTAAAAATAATTCCATCCCGGGAAAAGGATTGCCTAAAGGGAATGATCCTCTTTGGCAGAAACAAACAAAAGCAAAACAAACAAAAGGGAAATCTCCCATACTAACATTTGTGGCTGCCAGTTCAAATTCAACCCCTACTGACCCAACCGGTGCTGTTGGACCTAATCATTTTGTAAACTCCTGGAACACATCATTCCGAATTTGGGATAAAGCCGGGAATCCACTTGCTCCAGCTGCATCATTATCAACACTATTCAATAGTTCTGATGGTGACCCTATTGTTATGTACGACCCGTTTGCTGACAGGTTCATTATTACAGAATTTTATTCTAATGGATTTAAAGTAGCTGTATGCAAAGGATCTGATCCTGTAAATGATGGCTGGTACATATACTCTTTTGCTACAAATACTTTTCCTGATTATCCAAAATTCTCTGTTTGGTCCGATGGTTATTATATTACATCAAATAAGGACTCCAATTCAGCAGGATCGAGCCAGGTAGTATTTGCTCTTAACAGGGCTAAGATGCTTACGGGTGATCCAACCGCGCAAATGTTAGGCTTTCCTTTAACAGGTATTACTACAAGCGGGTTTTATAGTCCGGCAAGTTTTAATGCTAACGGGCCTACACCTCCCTTACCCGGAAATGCCCCGATTGTTTATATGCAGGATGATGCCTGGGGTGGAGTGTCTGTTGATCACTTAAAGATATGGTCCGTTAATGTTAATTGGACAACCCCTGCCAGTTCAACTATTTCGAGCCCGCAGATATTAAATACCGCACCATTTGACGGCCTTTTTGATGGAGGATCTTTCTCAAATCTGCCTCAACCCACAGGAAGTGATATTGATGCACTGCAGGCAACCATCATGTACATGGCTCAGTACAGGAGATTTCCTGCGTACAATGCTGTAGTATTTAATTTTGTAGTGGATCTGGATGGCAATGATGATCACGCCGGAATACGTTGGTATGAGTTGCGTCAAACAAGCGATGGCACCCCTTGGACAATTTATCAGGAAGGAACCTATGCACAACCTGACGGGCATAGTGCCTTTAGTGGGAACATGTGTATGGATGTTGACGGAAACATTGCGTTGGCATACACATCGGTTAGCAATACGCTTCATCCTAGCTTACGCTATACAGGAAGATACGCATCTGACCCCTTGGGTACAATGACAATTGCCGAAGATGTAATTGTAAACGGTGTTCAATCGGATCCTTCTTCAAGATACGGCGATTATTCGCAGATGACAATTGATCCAAGTGATGGTAAAACGTTCTGGTCCGATGGTGAATATTTTGCAGGAGGTACCAGAAAAAACCAGGTCGGGGCTTTCATATTTGCTCCGCTTGCCCCTATCGCTGATTTTATAGCAAGTACAACATTACCATGTAAAACAAATACAACCGTTGTTTTTACAAATCAAACGACAGGTGTTGCTACATCCTGGTTTTGGACATTTACACCTGAAACCGTTACTTATATGGATGGCACGAGCAATGTGTCAGAATCCCCTCATGTTTCTTTCAATGATCTGGGCAACTACACAGTCGAACTTACTGCTACCAGCAATGCAGGAAGCACCACTATGACAAAGACTGATTATATATCGGTAAATGAAGCCAATCCTGATTTTACTGCAGGTGCTACCAATATTGTTTTGAATAATCCGACAATATTCACTGATAATTCTACCTGCGATGTAACTTCGTGGGAATGGAACTTCGGAGAAGGCGCCTCGCCGGCCACTGCTTATACACAAGGCCCTCATGTAGTTTCTTACTCAACTATTGGTTTAAAAGATGTATCACTCACAGTTAACGGCCCTCTGACAAAGACAAAAACTGAATATATCAATGTGATTGACACTCTTTTCAACATGAGTAGCATGACGCTAAGTACATGTAATGGTACTTTTTACGATCCGGGAGGACCATCATCCAATTATGGCTACAGCGAGGATTTTACAATGGTGTTCATGCCTGGAACCTTAGGCAATGGCATTCAAATGACATTTACAAGCTTCGAACTTGAAAATTCTACTAACTGTAATAGCGATTATTTAAGTATTTATAACGGACCCAACAAGTTTTCACCATTAATTGGAAAATTCTGCGGGACTAACTCTCCGGGGACAGTAGTTGCCAATAATCCTGATGGTGCTCTGACATTCGTTTTCCACAGCAGTCCGACATTTACTTTCCCTGGATGGGTGGCTTCAGTAACTTGCATTAGTACCGGGCCTGTGAATCCTCAAACATTTTTGGCTGAGCCTGCTGGTAATTCGTCGATCGCTCTTTCGTGGACTAAGAACACAGTTAGTGATGATGTTATGCTGGCCTGGTCGCCTACAGGTGTTTTTGGCACACCTGTTAATGGAACTACTTACTCTAACGGAGATGCCATTTCAGGTGGAGGTACTGTTCTGTATTCAGGGAATGCAACAGCATTCAACCATTCTGGCCTCACACCCGCTACTTTGTATTTTTATAAGGCATTTTCGTTTGATGCTATAAAAACATATTCTTACGGAATTACGGCTAATGCTACCACTAATGCAATACTTACTCTGGCAGTTACACCTCCCAACCAGAATGCCGCTTCTCCGGAAGGAAGCGCTATGTTTGATGTAGTGTCCAATGCAAATTGGACTGTTGTCAGCGACCAGCTATGGTGTAGTGTCAATCCTTCAGGGACAGGAAATGGGACAATAACTGCCAGCTATACCGAAAACACTAACGCTTTTCAGCGTATTGCAAATATTACAGTAACCGTAAACGGGCTAGCCCCAATTGTTGTTACCGTAACACAAACTGGTACATTGCCAACACTCGCAATAACTCCTCCTGACCAGCCAGTTAGTGAACTTGCCGGAACAACAAATTTTGATGTTACATCGAATGCTGAATGGTCCGTCGCATCTGACCAACCATGGTGTTTGGTAACAGCATCCGGGACAGGGAATGGCCAGCTAACTGCTGATTATCAAAATAACAATTCATTGGATCAACGGGTTGCAAATGTCACAGTTACTGTTGCGGGAATCACACCTGTTAGCGTTACTGTTACTCAGGCTGGTTCTGCACCGGTACTTGCAATTTCACCTCCTGACCAACCAGTGAGTGATCTTGCAGCATCTACAATTTTTGATGTTACTTCAAATGCTGATTGGACAGTTATTTCTGATCAGCCATGGTGTATTGTAACAGCATCCGGAACAGGAAATGGTCAGATAACGGCTGATTATCAAAAGAACACTTCATTGAATCAACGAATTGCCAATATTACTGTTACTGCTGCAGGGGTCGCACCTGTCAGTGTTACTGTTACACAATCTGGTGCAGCACCAATGCTGGTGGTTTCTCCTGCAAACCAGAATGTAAATTCCGAGGCAGGCTCAATAAGCTATTCGGTTACATCAAATGTTAACTGGGTTGCAAGCAGCGATTCGGCATGGTGCAGCATCACGCAGAGCGGCAGTGGAGATGGGTCGATTGTAGCAGAGTATCTCGGGAATCCCTACCACAACCCACGTTTTGCCACTATATCAGTAACCGGAACAGGCCTTTTACCCCAGGTAGTGACAGTATCGCAAAGCCTTTCAACAGCTTCAGTACCTGAATTGCTGGTAAACGGAATGCGGATTTATCCTAATCCCGCCAAAGGATTGTTTACGATAGCTGTGGATAAGGAAAAATATCCTTATATGGACGTTACTCTGCTTGATTTGGCAGGTGCGAAAGTACTTAACCGCAAATGCTCCGGTGAAAAGGAATACCGTTTCGACATCGGGAGCGTGCCACAGGGGTGCTATTTTGTGAGGATTGGTACCGGAAGAGAAGTGATGGTAAAGAAATTAGTTATCATACGGTAAAATTTGAAATACTGTTGGTTTGGAGTACTTAGAGTTATCCAAATCGGCAAAAGCTATATAAAACCAGTACAGGTTGTTACTGGTTGATCGGAAGCACCTGCTCTGGCTAAAGAGCAGGTGCTTTTTTATGATAGGGTTACTTTATAAAACCTTGCACTAACAGTATTTAGCTTGTGATCAAAGCCAATGAGCCGTGCTTTTTTTGTTCTTCAGAAGAAGCTTTGTTGAATGCTCATATGCTTCCTTTTGCGGAGATAATGGAGGTGTGAAAGCGGAACATATAAGATATAGTGATACAGCGTGTTTAAGTTTGAGATTCAGCAAAATCGGGGAAAATAAAATATATCTAACAAACAGGGCAAAGGATACAAGAGAGCTAATAATAGTCCTTGTAAAAATAGTCACCGACTAGTGAACGAATTGTAGTTAAAGATGGTATTTTTGTATTATTGTAATATCTATCTTGAAAAACTTATCAGAGACAACTTGTAACAAGGTACTCTGTACATTAAAATTATAGACTTCTGATTGACAATACAGGTAAAGCGATGAGAATAATACTTATTATAGCATTCATCTTTGGAATTACGCTTTCAGCTTTTACGCAAACGAGCTCTGAAAATGATAAAATAAAGAAAATGCTTGAATTGACTGGTTCAGGTAAAATAGGGGTTCAAATTGCTCAAAAAGTTATTTCTTCATTTCGGGAAAAATATCCGGATATTGACCAACACTTTTGGGATGAACTCGAAAAAGAAATAAAACCTGATGATTTGATTAATACAGTAATACCAATCTATGCCAAGTATTATTCAGAGAACGATATTGACCAGATAATTGCTTTTTATAATTCTCCGGCTGGAAAAAAGATGATTGAATTAACACCGTTGATTCTTCAGGAATCAATGACATCAGGAAAAAACTGGGGAGTTCAGATAGCTGAAAAAATAATTAAACGGCTTAAGGAAAATGGCTACCTTAGTGAATAAAATAACGCAACCGATTCAGGAGATGTCTTCATAAACCATTGCTGACATTCAGTAGAAACGAACTTTCCTGCCAATGATTTTTTTGATTTTTCCTAAATGTAAACTAGTGATTGGTAATTGAAAATAATTCATTTATGAGAACATTACCCATACTGTTTTTATTCTTTATAAATGTTTGTTTTACTCAAACCGGAATTCCTGAAATAAATACGAGGGTTTACGGTAATTACAGAGAAATATCCAGTTCATTATCTGGTTCGGCATGTAGTTTAGCTTGTGTTATGAAATGGACATTATCTGCGACTTCTATTCTTTCGGATAATGGAACTACTAGTTACAAGACAGAGAACATGAAAGATGGATTACCAAATACCGCGTGGGCTGAAGGTGCAGAAGGATATGGTATTGGAGAAAAGATATATGTAAGAATTGATGGTAATAATAAAGCAAATAATGTTTCGTTTTGGGGTATCAGGATTGCCAATGGATTTCAAAAAGATAGCACTACATGGAAAGATAATTCACGTGTGAAATATTTAAGAGTATATCATAACTCGAAACCTATTCTGATAATAAATCTGGAAGACAAAATGGGAGTGCAAGCTGCTAAATGGAAGCCCAATTTGATAAGATTAAATAACAACGATTTGATAGCCTTTGAGATAATTGGCATATATAAAGGTGATAAAAATGAGAATACCGCCATATCAGATTTGGTTTTAGACGGGGCACATTGAAAAATAAATTATTAAAATTCATAGTCGTGGCAAGATTATGTGTGGGTTGAGTTCATTCGGGTAGGCTCTGAGTTGGGAACAAAGCTGTTCACAAATAAACCAGCATCAACATGTGGAATAGCTAAACATCAAATTCCCTGATAAAGAGACAGGCTTCAAGGATAAAAGTATCTATATTCAGTAATTTCGTTAGTTACTTGTTTTTTCTTCGCAATAAATGTTATTTTTGCTTCATCACGGCTATACCTTTCATTAATCATTTTATGCTATGGCAAAAACGTTATTACCCGAAACCCCTTCCATCAACCTCTTGGGCAGTGGTACTGAAGTAACGGGCGACATCCGCTCCAACGGCGATATTCGCATTGATGGAACCCTCATTGGTTCTATAAATTCCAGCGGAAAAGTTGTAGTAGGAACAACCGGCCGCGTGGAAGGCGAAATTTTCTGCCTGAATGCAGATATTTCAGGCGAAGTATCCGCACGCATCAAAGTAAGCGAATTGCTCAGCCTCAAATCATCAGCAAAGGTGGTTGGTGATATTATCACCAATAAATTAGCAATCGAACCAGGAGCCGTTTTTACAGGCGGATGTAAAATGGAAAGCCCAACCCTTTCAGAAGAAGCACCATATGCCAGAAGAGAAGCCCAGATTATCGCCAAAGAATCAGCTTGAGTTTTATGCACGTTACTCCTCCCTGGCTCTGCAAATGGTTGTTATTATCGGAGCGGGAGTTTTTGGAGGCGTTAAACTGGATGCCTGGCTTAACACTGGATTTCCTATATTTACCCTGGTATTGTCGGTGCTTTCGGTAATTCTTTCTATCTACCAGGCAACCCGCGGCCTTCTTAAAAAGTAATAGTCATGACAATCTTCTTCCGCTTCATGCGCAGCCTTTTCCTGTTTTCATTTATAATGGCTTTGTTCAGCCTTGGAGCAATGTATCTTCTTCCGCTAAAGTTCATCACTCCAATGTTGCCTGTCCTTGTGTTTTTTTTCCTGATCACCGGTCTGATAGTTTTCTATTTTTTTTCAAAGGCTGTTACTAAACGATTCAGTATGTTCACAAATTATTTCATGATCGTTACCACACTGAAAATCATGCTATACCTATGTATTATAGTAATCTATGCTATACTCCGCCGAAATGATGCCGTTACATTTATCATCACATTTTTCCTGCTTTATCTTTGCTACACTGTATTTGAGGTTATATGGATGCTGAAGTTACGTAACCCGGTCGTATAGATCCCCATTTAATTATTCTGTTATCAATTATCACCTTACTACGTTTTCCCCTGAACATTATTCCCCTAAATCTGTTCAATCAAATAACAAATACTTTAAACAAATATTCCTGACTTATATTATATGTACTTTTGATTGATTAAACATGTTTTATGGTTTACATTACAAGAAGAGAGCGGTTTAATGCTGCTCACAGGCTTTTCAGGGCAGATTTCAGCGACGAACAGAACCTGGAAACCTTTGGCAAATGTTCCAATCCAAACTGGCATGGTCACAATTATGAACTTTTCGTAACTGTTAAAGGTGAAGTAAATCCTGAAACCGGTTTTGTAGTTAACCTGAAAGACCTTGGTCAACTCATCGAAAAGCATGTGATAGAAAAGATGGATCACCATAACATTAACATGGAAGTAGATTTTATGACTGGAAAACTGGCCTCAACTGAAAATATTGCTATTGGTATTTGGGAAGAGTTGGAAAAGCCAGTTAGATTGTTGGGTGGCCTGCTTCACTGCGTGAAAGTATGCGAAACAGAAAATAACTTTGTAGAGTATTTTGGAAAAATATCTTAACCTGAATAATTCATCTCGCAAAGACGCAAAGACACAAAGTTTTGAAATGGAACAGTTTAATATAAGGAATACATTCTATAAATACTTTTTGATTTATTAAAAAAATTCAATCAATTACTTGTAATTAGCGGCTTTATTACTCACTTTGTTCGTGAGAATGCTTCGCTAAGTTCGCTGCGCTTATGAGAACGCTTCGCTTAGTTGCGGCTTTGCAAGAAATTTTTATGAATAACATAGGTTAACAATTCTCTAACAACCGGAAACATGAGCAGCGAAATAGTAAAAGGAATGATAATTGAAAATATGATGGATGATTATGATCTGAAGGATGGCTACGAAAAGCGCGACATTTATAATACAAAGACAATCAAGAAACTTAGCGTCCATTATAAAGAGATTCTTAAACTTATCGGGGAAGACCCTGAACGGGAAGGATTGGTTAAAACACCTGAACGTGTTTCAAAAGCCATGCAATACCTAACGCATGGTTATGACCTGAAACCGGAAGAAATTCTGCGTGCGGCTATGTTTAAAGAGGATTATAAACAGATGGTAATCGTAAAAGACATTGAAATCTATTCCATGTGCGAACACCACATGATACCATTCTTTGGGAAAGCCCATGTTGCGTACATCCCTAATGGATATATTGTAGGTTTAAGTAAGATTCCACGCGTTGTAGATGCTTTTGCCCGCCGACTTCAGGTGCAGGAAAGGCTTACAACCCAAATAAAGGAATGCATACAGGATACTCTTAAGCCTCTTGGGGTGGCAGTAGTAATTGAAGCACAGCACATGTGTATGTCTATGCGCGGTATTCAGAAACAAAATTCTGTGACGACAACTTCGGATTTTACAGGAGCCTTTCTAATTGATAAAACCCGTGCAGAATTTATTCATCTCATTGGTTCAAGGCTTCATTAATCAGGATATTAGACTGATAACTTATATGTCTGTTTAAAATTTAGCAACCTGAAAAAACGATGACAGCTATAATGTTAATGAAACAAAGCAAGACTAAAGGCCTATCAGCTTACAGCCTAACCAACCTTTTCCTTCAAGCTTCTGCCATTCAGTCATACAGCCACTCATGGCATTATTTTTGTACTTTTGCGGCCTAATAAAAACCTAAAAACTATGTTTTCCGAAAACAGCAATTACAACACGTTGAGCGAACCACGCGAGGCTGAAGTGTCTGTGGCACGCTCTTTTATGACAAATGTCTTTATGTGGATGTTCATGGCCTTAGGGGTCACAGCTCTCACTTCTTACTATTTTTCATCCGATCCATCGCTTATGTTGCTGCTTAGAGATGCCACAACAGGTGGCATGACTATTCTGGGATGGATTGTTATGCTTTCCCCGATAGGATTTGTTATGCTTATGTCGCTGGGGTTTCAGCGATTTTCGGCGATGACACTCACATTGCTTTTTGCAGTTTATGCGGTTCTTATGGGCATGAGCCTGAGTTTTATTCTGCTTATCTACACAGGGGCTTCTGTAGCCGCAACTTTTGGTATAACATCGGCTATGTTCGGTATAATGGCAGTTGCCGGTTACACTACTAAAATAGATCTTACACGCTTTGGTTCCATTATGATGATGGGACTTGTAGGTATTATTATTGCCAGCCTTGTAAATATGTTTATGCAAAGCGGCACACTTGACTATATAATCAGTTTTGTAGGAGTACTCGTATTTACAGGATTAATAGCATATGACGTTCAAAAACTGAAACGGTTGGCAGCCAATATCACTGCAGGCGACGACTCCTATCGTAAATATGTAGTCATGGGTGCGCTAACACTTTATCTCGATTTCATTAATCTGTTTCTTTTCCTGCTAAGGTTTTTAGGCAATCGCAGATAATTCCTTTTTCCTGCTGATCTACTTATAGCTTATAAACAAAGCTATTCAGCCTGTTTTAGTGAGCAAAACAACTAATTACTAAATTTATTTTACGAATGAAAGCATATGTATTTCCGGGACAAGGCGCCCAGTTTGTTGGTATGGGTAAAGATCTTTACGAAAACCACCCGATTGCCAGGCAAATGTTTGAGAAAGCCAATGAGATTTTAGGTTACCGCATAACTGATCTAATGTTTGCCGGCACCGACGAAGATTTACGCCAGACGAAGGTGACACAACCAGCCATTTTCCTGCACTCGGTTATTCTGGCCGCTACCCTGGGCGAAAATTTCAAGCCTGATATGGTAGCCGGTCATTCGTTAGGTGAATTTTCTGCACTGGTTGCTGCTAAATCCCTTACCTTCGAAGACGGGCTTCGGCTGGTACTTGCACGTGCCATGGCCATGCAGAAAGCCTGTGAAGCAGAACCCGGCACAATGGCAGCTATCCTTGGTTTGGATGATGCAGCAGTAGAAGACGTTCTTGAAACAATAGATGAAATTGTGGTTCCAGCCAATTATAACAGCCCCGGACAACTTGTTATTTCAGGTTCCATAAAAGGAATTGAGATAGCCTGCGAAAAACTGAAATCTGCCGGAGCAAAACGCGCTTTGCCACTTAAGGTTGGAGGTGCATTTCATTCTCCTCTGATGGAACCGGCCCGCGTTGAATTAGCAACCGCTATTGAAGCTGCAAAATTTCACAACCCAATTTGTCCGATATACCAAAATGTGGACGCAAAGCCTCATTCCAATCCTGATGAGATCCGGGCCAACCTGATTGATCAACTCACCTCACCTGTCCGGTGGACACAGACAGCAGCAAATATGATTGCAGATGGTGGCACCACATTTATAGAAGTAGGCCCTGGCACAGTGCTGCAAGGTTTGATAAAAAAAGTTAATGCTGAAGTTGAAACTATGAGTGCCTGAGACATCACGATGCATAATAGTAACTGGCCTGCCTAATATTTTGGACAGGCTTTTTTTTACAGACTGGAATTCTTTATTTTTCCTGAAGCCAGAAGATTCCCGATTGATTTCTCGAATTGACTTTTCCGGAAAGCATCCATATAGGCCTGGTTATGCATATCGGAACCCATAAAATCATACATCCCTTTATTGATAAAGTATTCAGCCATTTTCTTTACGGAGGAGCCGTAATAACCTGCCACAGAAACAGTGTTCAATTGGAATAAAATGCCACGGTCCTTTAATTCATCGAAATTTCCCCATTTGTTATCCCAATACGAATATCGCTCAGGATGCGCCATTATCACCTTATAACCTTCAATCTGCAATTGAAAAAGTATAGATTTTAAATTAGGATGCTCCATGAAATAAGACATTTCGACGAGAATATGCTTTTGTCCAAAAGTGAGCAATCCTCCAGCTTTAATTTTTCTTTCAAATCCGTCATCGATCAGGTATTCAGCTGCAGCTTCAATCTGAATCTTAATTCCTGCTTTAGCTACAGCTTTCTTTAGCTCTTCTAAACCACTTAGAATAATCCCGGGAGTGTTTCGGAAAAATTCATCCTGGATATGAGGAGTAGTGATCAATTTGCTATAACCCATGTCAGCAAATTGTTTTATAAGCTCAATAGACTCATCCATTGTCTTGCATCCATCATCAATATCAGGAATCAGGTGCGAATGAAAATCGGTGATCAGGGAGCTGAAATCAGCAGCTTCCTTATTCTTTGCAGATGAGAATAATTTTGAAATGATCGACATAAATCATTGTTAATGTCCTTGGAAGCTATGCTGATACCAACTTAACGCTTTGTATATTGTTTCTCGTAATACTTCTGGTAATCGCCGGAAGTAACGTTCTCTAACCACTCTTCGTTTGAGAGATACCAGTCAACAGTGCGCTCAAATCCCCTGGTAAACTTAATAGCCGGCTGCCAGCCAAGCTCATTTTGGAGTTTAGATGCATCAATTGCATATCTCAAGTCATGCCCGGCACGATCTTTTACGTAAGTTATCAGTTTGGAGGAAGTGCCCGGTAATCTGCCAAGTTTATCGTCCATAATATCACACAATGTGCGGATAAGCTTAATATTTTGCCATTCATTATTTCCTCCTATATTGTAAGTCTCACCAATGCGGCCTTTATGAAAGATGAGGTCTATTGCAGCAGCATGATCCTCCACATAAAGCCAGTCCCGCACATTTTCGCCTTTGCCATAAACAGGCAGCGGTTTACTGTTTCTTATATTGTGAATAAAAAGTGGTATCAGTTTTTCGGGAAACTGAAAAGGGCCATAGTTATTAGAGCAATTTGAAATAACCACCGGCAACCCGAAAGTGTGAAAATAAGCCCTTACCAGGTGGTCGCTGCTGGCCTTGGACGCCGAATAGGGGCTGCGGGGATCGTAGGCTGTGGTTTCAGTAAATAGCCCTTCACTGCCAAGTGAGCCATATACTTCATCCGTGGAAATATGGTAAAAAAGTTTACCGGTGCTGTTTTCCTTCCATATAGAACGTGCAGCATTAAGAAGGTTAAGAGTTCCGACAATGTTAGTGAATATAAATTCTGTTGGATTGGAAATAGATCTGTCAACGTGCGATTCAGCAGCGAGGTGAATAACGCCATCAAATTGATAATCTTCAAACAACTTTAAAATAAATGCATCATCTACAATGTCACCTTTCACGAATTTGTAATCCGGGAAGTCCTCAATATCGTGCAAGTTAGCAAGGTTGCCAGCATAAGTAAGTTTATCAAGGTTAACTATCCGGCAATCCGGGTATTTATTAACAAACAACCTTACTACATGCGAGCCAATAAATCCCGCTCCTCCGGTTATCAGAATAGTTTTCATACATCCAAATTTTAGGGGTGCAATTATTTTAATTCTTTAGAGTGATTCTTCCTGTTGTTTCAATGCCTTTTCCCATTTCCAGGCAGAAGCCATCATCTCATCAATATCTCTTGTAGCTTTCCAGCCTAGTTCTTTATTAGCAAAATCAGTATCAGCCCATACTTCAATAACATCACCTTCGCGCCTGGGGCATATGTGGTAATTCAATTTCAGGCCTGTTACTTTTTCAAACGATTTAATTACCTGCATCACTGACAAACCCTGACCTGTACCCAGGTTAAACATCTCAAAATTCTCTTTTCCTTTATTCTCCATCAGCCTTTCGACAGCCACAACATGGGCTTTCGCCAGATCCACAACATGGATATAATCGCGGATAGCAGTTCCATCAGGTGTTGGATAATCATCACCAAAAACCCGGAGTGACCCTCGCTTTCCAATAGCTGTTTGTGTAATAAAAGGAACCAGATTGTTGGGAATTCCGATAGGCAATTCACCAATAAAAGCGGAAGGATGCGCCCCAATCGGATTAAAGTAACGTAGTGCAATTGCCTTTAAATCCTTATTAGCGATAAGTGTGTCGGAGAGGATTTCTTCTGCAATCTGCTTTGTATTTCCATAAGGCGAAAATGGTTGTTTTAGCGGGGCTCTTTCGGTAACCGGCAACTGGTCGGGTTGACCATATACAGTGCATGAAGAAGAAAATACAATATTGATGATACCGTTTTCCTTCATACAGGAAAGCAAGTTGATAAGCGAAACCAGGTTATTGTAATAATACTTCAGCGGTTGCTCAACCGATTCACCAACGGCTTTGTATGCAGCAAAATGAATGATACCATCAATTCCCTGATGGCTGGCAAAAAACTGGCGCAATTTTGCGAGGTCGCAAATATCAAACTCAGAAAAACCTGGACGTATTCCGGTAATTTGCTCAATTTTCCCAACTACCTCTAAATAAGAGTTAGAAAGGTTATCAATAATCTCCACTTCATATCCTGCCTGCTGTAATTCCACCACAGTATGCGAACCGATGTAGCCTGTTCCCCCTGTTACCAGTATTTTCATTCATTCTTATTTTTAGATTCTAATCAAGCGAAATACTTTTATACCCTTTTTACTTTCCCGTCTGCCAGTATATATTTTTGATCACTTTCAGGACATATTGCATTTCCATCTTTGTCAAAAATAAGGCGATGCCCATATTCACTAACCCAGCCAATTTGCTTTGATGGATTACCAACAACCAATGCATAAGGCGCAATATCTTTAGTTATTACTGCGCCAGCGCCAACAAGCGCATATTCACCAATGTTGTGCCCGCAAACAACAGTTGCATTTGCTCCTATGGTGGCGCCTTTCTTTACAAGAGTTACAGCGTACTGACCGCGCCGGTTCACTGCACTGCGAGGGTTTGTAACATTGGTAAATACCATGGAAGGTCCGAGAAAAACATCATCTTCGCAAATTACACCGGTATAGATTGATACATTATTCTGCACTTTAACATTATTGCCAAGTACAACATCCGGGGAAACAACAACATTTTGACCCAGATTGCAGTTCTCACCAATACGGCAACCAGCCATGATATGCGAAAAATGCCATATCCTGGTACCTTTACCTATAATGCAACCTTCGTCGATAACCGCAGTTTCGTGTACTATATAATCCTTGTTCATATTATGCCTGTTTAATAAAATCGAGTACTCCTTTTGTTATATGCTGTAGCTGCTCTTCGCTAAGTTCGGTATGCATAGGCAATGAAACTACCGACCTGCATAACGCCTC
This sequence comes from uncultured Lentimicrobiaceae bacterium, assembly GCA_964511085.1. GTDB lineage: Bacteria > Bacteroidota > Bacteroidia > Bacteroidales > DASVHX01 > DASVHX01. Next base: position 1,832 of record CAZEDO010000016.1, on the reverse strand, counting down.
AGTCACTGGAAAATCACCCTCTTTGTAGCGTGGATCCAGATAAGCTTTCTGCATATGCAAAGGAACCGGGTAATAAATCATTGCCGGGATATCGCGGGCAGCAAGAAACTCAACGAGTTTAGCACGATCAATACCATTTGTTACAAGTGTATATTGATGAAAAACATGTGTTGAGTTTTTGAAACGTAAAGGAGTTTTTAGTTTGGGATTGCCGGCAAAGGCACTATCGTAATAGCTAGCGGCTTTGTTGCGTGCTGCTGCATATGTGTCGAGTTTACGAAGTTTAACATTAAGAATGGCGGCCTGAATACTGTCCAGCCTGCTGTTAACACCAACGTAGTCATGGTAATATCTTACTACCATACCATGGTTTACAACCACACGAAGCTGGCGGGCAAGTTCATCATCATTCGTAAAAATTGCACCCCCGTCACCATAACATCCTAAATTTTTTGATGGAAAAAACGAAGTACATCCTATATGCCCGATTGTCCCTGATTTCGCGTGTTTGCCATCAGCAAAAATGTAATCCGCTCCTATAGACTGGCAGGCATCTTCAATTACAAAAAGGTTATGCTTATGGGCAATTTCCATCAAGGCATCCAAATCAGCGCATTGGCCGAAAAGATGCACCGGAACGATTGCTCTAGTTTTGGCAGTAATTGCGTGTTCCACTGCCACAGGATCAATGTTAAAAGTGTCAGGATCTACATCAACCAATACTGGCGTGAGGCCGAGCAAGGCTATCACTTCGGCAGTAGCTATAAATGTAAATGATGTAGTGATAACTTCGTCGCCAGGCTTTAAACCAAGTGCCATCATGCTTACTTGCAGGGCATCAGTTCCATTGGCACATGGAATAACGTGCTTTACTCCAAGATATTTCTCCAGGTTTTCCTGAAATTCCTTCACTGCCGGCCCGTTGATAAAGGTTGTTGAATTAATCACATCGGCAATAGCATTGTCAACGTCCTGTTTAATGTTTTCGTACTGACCTTTGAGGTCAACCATCGCTATTTTGTTCATACAGTATCTAAAAATTTTATTGTTTATTTACGCTATTAAAGCTATCAAAATTCCGCAAACAAATGTAATTATTATTTATTAGCAGCAATTATACTTTGGCTACTTGTGCTTACGAAATATTTCGGCTACCGCTCACCAACCAACACTTATAGTAAAAACGCAACCTCAACCGCTGAGTATAAAATTCATATCTTTGCGGAAAGCAGAAAATCACTTGCTTACATCAAAGGATTTTCACTCCACAGCAAAGCGAATATAATGGTAAAAAAGATTTTATCAATCCTGGCCATATGCGCACTATTGCTCCCTTTAAAAAGCGGGGCACAAGTGAATGTTAAGGATTCATCTATATTCGCTACCATGCTGTATCCTTCTTTCGCTTACCAGATACCCGGAGGCGACATGAAAGAACGCTTTGGCAGCAGTGCGTCTATAGGACCTGGTTTTATGCTAAAGACAAAGAATAACTGGTTGCTTTTAGCTGAGGCCGGTTTCATTTTCGGTGGTGATGTTAAAAATGAGCAAACCATTCTCGAAAATATTTCCACCAGCGAAGGTTGGGTAATTGATGGAAACGGCACTTATGCAGAGATACACATGTACGAGCGTGGTTTTAGCGGCATGGCAGGTTTTGGAAAGATATTCTCAGGACTTGGGCCTAATCCAAATTCAGGAATCATGCTAATGCTCAAAGGAGGGTATCTACAGCACAAAATAAGAATTGAAAACCCTGGCAATGCTGCTCCACAGGTATATGGAGCCTATAAAAAAGGATACGATAAATTATCTGACGGGCCTGCGCTAAG
>CAZEDO010000015.1:37727-48395 GCA_964511085.1 uncultured Lentimicrobiaceae bacterium | reverse complement strand
ATGGAACAGAAGGACTATTTATTAAGGGAAATTGAGAAAATCGGATTTTTATTAAATGAGATATTCAATATATTAGCTGGTAAAGGAGGTAACTCATCTCTCACTATAGAAAATCAATTTGCTGATGCAAGAGCATTATTGCTTCATGAAACCGGATTTGATATCGATGTGTTTTTATTGCTTGAAGGATCAGAAACCGAACAATACATTTCCAAATTTCATAGCATGAATACTTCAAATATTGAATTATTAGCAGATATAATAACAACTATGGGAATGAGTACCGAGTCGGCCGGAGCAAAAGAATATCTTCAGAGAGCTTTACAGTTATATGAATTGTGTAATTCGTCGGATAAAACATTTTCCTTTGACCGGGAAAGTAAAATTAGCGGGATAAAAAATGCATTATGACAGCGACAACACTAAATTGTTGTGATTGAATTTATTCTGTTCTTAAGACACTGAACAATAGCCGAGATGCCAACGGTTAAGTTTTGAAACTCCTCATGTCTCACCAATGGTAAACCCAGTATCCAAAAGAATAACAAGCAAATGTTTCTAATTGAATGATTGCAGATCGTGCAAATGCCTGTAAACACCGTTAAGTTCTATCAGGGCAGCATGGGTTCCTCGCTCAACGATCGATCCTTTCTTCAGAACAATTATTTCATCGGCAAACTGAATGGTTGATAAGCGGTGAGCAATAACCACAGATGTACGGTTTTTCATCAGGTTTACCAGTGCTTCCTGAACAAGGCGTTCCGACTCAGTGTCAAGTGCTGAAGTTGCTTCATCAAGTATGAGAATTGGCGGATTCCTGAGCACAGCCCTGGCAATGCTGATGCGCTGCTTTTGTCCACCGGAAAGTTTAACTCCGCGATCGCCGATATTGGTGTAGTAACCCTGAGGCATCTTTTCGATGAATTCATGCGCATTGGCAACTTTGGCTGCCGCTATCACCTCATCAGGACTCACATCTTTCATCCCAAAAGCAATATTATCAAATACCGGCCCATTGAACAGGATGGTTTCCTGCGATACAATTCCCATAAGGCCACGCACATCGGAAATCACTAAATCACGTATAGGAATTCCATCAATTGTAATCTCTCCGGCTTCGGGGTCGTAAAAGCGGGGCAACAAATCAACAAGGGTTGATTTCCCTCCTCCGGAAGGTCCTACCAACGCAATCATCTTCCCTTTGGAAATTTCAAAGTTAATATCACTTAAAACCATATCTGCCTCGTAACGAAAACTTACATTATGGTATTCTATTTTATGCTCAAAACATTTAATAGGAGTAGCTCCTTTTTTTTCAATGATCTGTTCATCGGCATTAAGCACAACTTCAATTCTTTCTACTGACGCGGCGCCTTTCTGAATATTATATACTGCTGTGGTTATTCCTTTTGCCGGAATAAGTAGTTGAGAGAATATTGTTATATACAACAGAAAAATGGAAGCGTCCAGTGTGGATCCTGGTAAGAGGATAATCTTCCCTCCATACCAGATAATAAAGACAGCAATTGCTACACCAAGGAACTCGCTGAGTGGAGAGGCCAGATCGCGTTTCCTATAGAGCCTTATCATCAGCCGGGTGTAATTATGGTTTGTTTCCCTGAAATTAAGGTGCGCCCATTTGATTGCATTGAAAGCTTTAATGATGCGAAGCCCTGAAATGGTTTCTTCAATCAATGATAATAATTCACCCATTTTCTTCTGCCCTTTCACGGAAGTACGCTTCAGGCTTTTCCCAATCTGCCCGATAATCAAACCACTCACCGGAAGAACCACTCCAACCAGCAATGTTAGCGAAGGCTCGATAAGATAAAGTGTTACCACATAAGAAATCATTGTTATAGGATCGCGGAATAATGCTTCCAGAGAACTCATGATGGACCACTCTACCTCCTGAACATCGCTTGTCATGCGCGCCATAATATCTCCCTTTCGTTGTTGGGAGTAAAATGCCAACGGGAGAATCATCACTTTGAGATAAAGGTCGTTGCGGATATCTTTTACCACACCGTTCCGGATGGGAGCCAGGTAAAACAAGGCCATATAGCGGAAAAAGTTTTTTAGAAAAAAAAGAACGATAATAATATAACAGAAATATGCCAAAGTTTGAATTTCACCGTATTTGACTATCATCTGACTGATGAGCAGATAGAAATTTTGCTTTAGTGACTCCAAAGTATATGCTAATTCAGGGGCTTCCGTAACCTGCTTCTGAAGTTTGAAGAGGATATTGAGCACCGGAATCATAGCAGCAAAGGAAACCAGAGAGAATAACACCCCAAGTATGTTGAACCCTATATTAAGAGACGCATAACCCCAATAGGAGCGTACATACCGAAGAACTTTAAAGAGATTTTTCATTGATGCAAACTTACGGAAAATCGGGGAACAGTAATTAGTGATTAGTGAGAAGTAATTAGCAAGAAAAATTAATTGCTTTCAGAATGCCGGTATTTTAATTTAACCACTCTAAAACAGAAGGGGAAGCCATTGCTAAAAGGCAAAGCAAAATAACTTAAATTTGCAGGATGGAAACAAAACGCCAGCTCAAGATATCCCGGCTCTTACAGAAAGACCTGGGTGAGATTTTTCAGACCGAAAGCCGTGGGTTGTTTCACGGCAATATGATTACTGTGACAAAGGTGTATGTCACCAACGACCTGTCGCTGGCCCGGGCCTACCTCAGCCTTTTCGGGCCGGAGGACAAGCAGGTGCTTTTCAGCAAGATAACCCAGCATCGCAAAGAGATCCGCCATCAACTGGCAATAAGGGTGAAAAACCAGATAAGGGCAATCCCTGAATTGGAATTTCATATTGATGACTCGCTGGATTATATCGACAATATTGAAAAACTTCTTAAAAGCGAATAAATAATAACCACGGAGACACGGAGAGCACGGAGAAGCACTAAGAAATATTTAAACTCCGTGTTCTCCGTGTCTCCGTGGTAAAATTTTTATCAATTATGGAATACGATCCTATTAAAAGAAGCCTGGGGAAGGTTTTTAACAGCACACCGGTTACACGAAAACTCTTTTATAGCTTGCTCGATTTGTTGCTGTTACGCACATGGCATGTTAAAAAAGAAATCCGTACCTGGAGCCAATCCCATAGTGGCAGTGCAGAAATCCTTGATGCAGGGATGGGATTCGGGCAATACAGTTACTTCCTTTCATCGTTCAATAAGAACTGGAAAATACGTGGAGTTGATGTAAAAGATGAGCAAATAGCCGATTGTAACAATTTCTTTGGCAAGATTGGCCGGACAAATGCTTCTTTTGCGTTTGCCGATCTTACTGCATTCAGCGAACCTGCCAGCTACGACCTTGTCCTTTCGGTGGATGTTATGGAACATATCCTGGACGACACGGCTGTGTTCCGCAATTTCCATGCTTCGCTGAAGGATGGTGGCATGGTACTCGTTTCCACTCCGTCGGACCAGGGCGGAAGCGACGTGCATGACCACGATGAAGGTTCATTTATTGAAGAACACGTACGCGATGGCTACAACATTCAGGAAATACAGGACAAACTGAAGGCTTCCGGTTTTTCGCGCACCGAAGCACGCTACCAATATGGTAAGCCCGGACAGTTATCGTGGATGCTTTCGATGAAATACCCGATCCAGATGCTGGGTGTTTCGAAACTGTTTTTTATTATTCTGCCGTTTTATTATTTGGTCACTTTCCCGATTTCGCTGATACTAAATTATGCGGATGTAAATGGAAAACATGAAACGGGGACGGGGCTGATTGTGAAGGGGTGGAAATGATGAGAGTATTTAATAATTAGATCTTCCGGTATACTTTGATGAAATATTACGCGAGAATTATTTTCAATTTTCTCAAACATTTCAACCGGGCGTAGCGAGAGCAGTGAAGCAAAACCCTCAAACCAATAATTCAGCTAATTTGAACCTCCAGTTTTTCATAGCCAAGCGTTACCTGCTTTCGAAGAAAACCCATAATATCATCAATATTATTTCGGGGATTTCGGTGGCTGGTATTACTGTGGGAACCATGGCGCTCGTTATAGTGCTGTCGGTTTTCAATGGTTTCGAAAGCCTTGTGGAATCACTTTACAATACCTTTGATCCTGATTTGAAGATAACTGTTGCTGTTGGCAAAACGTTTAATGCACCTGATCTGCCAAAGGCAGAAATTGTACGCATTCCCGGCATAGTGCGCTATACGGAAGTGGTTGAGGAAAATGCATTGCTGCGTTATCATTCCAAACAATTCCTTGCCACTATCAAAGGGGTTAGCCCGGATTTTGAGAAACTAGGCGGGCTGGACAGCATGGTGGTTGAAGGCAAGCCAGTATTACAGCGGGATAGTTTCAATTACGCCGTACCCGGTTATGGCATTGCCTATTTTCTGGGTATCGACTTGAATATTCCTACTGATCTGCTTGATGTGTATGTGCCAAACCGGACAGGTAACGTTGGAAGCCTGTCGCCTGAGGAATCTTTCACGAGTGAGCCAGTAATGGTTTCCGGAATTTTTTCGGTACAACAGGATTTTGATTCAAAATATGTGATCGTTCCATTGCGTTTTGCACGACAACTTACCGGATATACGAATGAACTCACTTCTATTGAAATAAGCCTGAAACCGGGAACTGATGTCAACCAGATGCAGCAAAAGCTTGCTGAACTGACAGGTGGAAAATTCAAAGTTAAAAACCGCTTTCAGCAACAGGAGGTTTTGTATAAAATTATGAAGTCGGAGAAACTGGCCATTTTTCTTATCCTCTCGTTTATCCTGCTTATCGCTACGTTTAACGTGATAGGATCACTTTCCATGCTTATCCTTGACAAGAAAAAAGATATTACAGTGCTACGCAGCCTGGGAGCCAACGACAGGTTGATAAGACGTATTTTTCTAACCGAAGGTTTGCTCATTACATTTTCGGGTGCCATTGGAGGTTTGGTTTTAGGATTCATCGTTTGCTGGTTACAGCAGCGCTTTGGCTTATTGAAACTGCAGACAGGCGCCGGAACTTTTGTGGTAGATGCTTATCCTGTTAAGATGATGTTGAGCGATTTTGCACTTGTGTTTGTCACTGTATCCGCCATCGGTATGGCAGCAGCATGGTATCCTGTACGCCGCATTTCACAACGCTTTCTGGATCAGAGGCTCTGATATTTCAGAAGCCTTTTCGGCAACCACTAAAATTGTGCCATAAATAGTGCTTCAAATACATCCTTTTTTCCTAAAAATCAGTTGCTTTACATAATAATAATACTATTTTTGTGACCTGCAATCCGGGAAATCATTCTTAACCTTAATCATATAAACATCATGAAACATTTTTTACGCAATTACCAAATCATCGCAGTAATGATTGCTATGATTTTCGCACAAGGCCTCATGGCCGGAAACGAAATTATCCTGAAAAACGGACAGACCGGCAATCTAACTGTTAATGAAAGTTCTTACAACCTTCTGCAGGTTACTAATACAATTTCGGCACTGCAATATTTTGATGTAAAAACTAAAAGAGGCGAATTTACCCAATTGCAAGCCCAATCTTATGTTGGGAGCGATAATTATGGCAGTCCACAATTACCGGTATTGCGAAAACTTATAGAAATTCCGCAAGGTGCTGAACCAGTGGTTAAGATTATCAGTTACACGGTGAGTGAATACAATCTCTCGGATTACGGCATAAACAAGCCACTCTTCCCTGCCCAGCCTCCGGTATCGAAGAGCACCGCCAATCCGGAATTTGTTTATAACGAATCAGCATACCAGCAAAACAGCTTTAACGGCGGAGAACTAGCCACCGTAGATGTGTTGGGTATGTTGCGCGGCACCCGCCTTGGCAGGCTGAACATCTCCCCTGTTCAGTACAATGCTGTAACTAATACCATCCGTGTGTTTGATAATATTGTGATTGATGTTACATTCAAAAATGCAAACATTTCACTTACTAAATCTGAGAAGCGCAGGTACGACTCTCCTTATTTCCGTTCAGTTTATAGCAGGCTGATCAATTATCAGCAAACGGATAACATGCGCGATACGATGTCGAAATTCCCGATTAAATATGTAATTGTATCTCCACAAATGTTCCAGGCTGCTTTGCAACCTTTCGTTGCATGGAAAAAGAAAAAAGGTTTCACAGTTGTTGAAGCATATACAAACAATCCTGAAGTTGGCACAACAACTACTTCAATAAAAAATTACCTGCATGGACTTTATACAGCGGGCACTCCTTCTGATCCTGCACCATCTTTTGTTCTTTTTGTTGGTGACGTGGCCCAGGTTCCTGCTTTCGATTGCAGCGGGCATGTTTCTGATCTATACTACTGCGAATACAGCAATGATTATCTGCCAGAAATTTATTACGGCAGATTCTCGGCCACTACTTTAGCACAGCTGCAACCTCAGATTGATAAAACTCTTGAATATGAGCAATACCTTATGCCTGATCCTTCTTTCCTGAACGAAGTTATTATGGTAGCTGGTGCTGATGGATCGCACCAGATGACCTGGGGCAACGGACAAATCAATTATGGCACAAACAACTATTTTAACGCGGCTCACGGACTAACTTCACATACATACCTGCAGCCGGAACCATCCGGTGCAAACTATTCTCAGCAAATTCACACCAATGTCAGCAACGGAGTTGGTTACGCCAATTATACAGCTCACGGCAGTTCAGGTGGATGGGCTGATCCTTCGTTTTCAATCTCTGATATTTCCGGTCTGCAAAATGCACACAAGTACCCATTAATGGTTGGCAATTGCTGCCTCACAAGCACTTATGACGGAGACTGTTTTGGAGAAGAACTTCTGCGTGCTAACAACAAAGGTGCATTGGGTTATATTGGAGGATCAAACAGCAGCTACTGGGACGAGGATTATTGGTGGGGTGTTGGTGTAAAACCTATTTCTGCTAACCCTACATACGATGCAACAAAGTTAGGCGCTTACGACCGTACTTTCCACGATAAAGGCGAACCTTATGATGAATGGTATTCCACAATGGACCAGATGATTTTTGCCGGTAACCTTGCCGTTACCGAATCAAGCTCAGGAATGAAACAGTATTACTGGGAAATATACTGCCTCATGGGCGATCCTTCACTAATGGTTTATTTCTCTGAGCCTCCGGCCATGAATGTTACTTATAGCGCGCTGATGCCGCTGTCCTCAAGTTCATTCACTGTAAATGCCGAACCTTATGCTTATGTTGCTATCTCTAAAGATGGCGTACTTTATGGAGCTGCCGAAGCTGATGCAGCTGGTGTTGCAGTGGTTCCTTTAACCCCAATAACCATTCCCGGAACTGCGGATCTGGTTGTTACCAAACAAAACCGTCAACCTTTTATAGGAACTGTAGTAGTGGCATCACCTGATGGCCCTTATGTACTTTTTAATTCATACGAACTTGACGACATTAATGGAAACAACAACCAGATGGCAGAATTCGGCGAGGACATATTGTTCAATGTCACGCTGCATAATGTTGGTAACACCGATGCCACAAATGTTACTTCAACGCTTAGCACAAGCGATGAATTCCTTACCCTTACTGATGTCTCAGAATTTATCCCGGTCATTCAGAGCCAGTCCACAATTACAGCTGATGCAGCTTTTTCAGCTACACTTAACGCCTATATTCCCGATGAGCATGTGGCTCATTTCACTATAACATCTACATGCAGCACCGAAACCTGGAGTTCCGATTTCTCTCTTGTACTTTATGCCCCTGAGCTATCAGCTGGTCAGTTTATTATTGACGATATTGCCGGCGGAAACGGGAACGGACGTATCGATCCGGGTGAGACAGTAAATATTGTGATCCCAACCACTAATAGCGGCCATTGTTTTGCAGCAAATACTACAGGAACATTGGTGGCGACCGGAGAAAATATAACAGTAAATTCATCACTTGTAAACCTGGGGACTATTGACGCGGGCGCTTCAACTGATGCAGTATTTAGCCTTACAATAAGTTCCGCTGCCGAAGTTGGCAGCATCATTCAACTGCATTATATTGCTACGTCTGGTCTTTATACAACAGTAACAAACCTATTTCCATCCGTTGGGCAATTAGTTGAAGACTTCGAAACAGGTGACTTTACCAAGTTCGCATGGCAAATGGGAGGAAATAGCAACTGGACTCTGATAAGTACAGCTACAAATGAAGGTTCTTTCTCGGCAAGATCAGGTATAATTAGTGATAGCCAGACTTCCGAGATTTCTCTTGAAGCCAACGTGCTGATAAACGATACTATCTCATTTTTCCGCAAAGTGTCGTCAGAAGCAGGCTACGATTTCCTGAAATTCTATTTAGATGGACAAGCTTTGGGAAGCTGGGACGGAAACGTTCCATGGGGCAATGTAAGTTATCCGATAACTGCCGGACTTCACACTTTCAAATGGGCTTATGAAAAGGATTACAGCACTGCAAGTGGCAGCGATATGGCAGCAATCGATTATATTATCTTCCCATCATTCAGTAGCGGAGGATCAGGTGCATTAATGGCAAACGCTGTAGCATTGCCTTCAACAATTTGTATTGGCGGCCAGACGCAGTTATATTGTTTTGGCAGCGGCGGCGCAGGAAACTATGATTATTCATGGACGCCAACCACAGGCCTCAGCGATTCAACAATCTTCAACCCAATAGCCAATCCGGCGTCCACTATAACTTATACTGCCCGGATAGAAACCCCTCTGTCCTCTGCTACTTCTGATGTTACTATTACGGTAGAACCACTTCCTGAAACACCGGCAATAACTCAGGTTGGCTATAATCTGGAATCGTCAGCCACCACCGGAAACCAATGGTACAATAGTGCTGGCCTAATAGATGGTGCTATCGAGCAGACCTATACTCCTGAGCATACCGACGCATACTATGTAATTACAACCAGCCCGGCAGGTTGCTCCTCTTCTGCTTCCAATTCTATTTATATAGCGTTTACAGGAATAAACGAAGTCCAGCCTCAGCTTGCAGTTTCTCCAAATCCATTTACGGATAAATTTAATGTTTGGTACACACTTTCAAGTGGAACAAAAACAAAACTTGCCGTTTATAATTCAATGGGTATAGAAGTAGCCATACTTTCCGATTGGAAATTATTGCCTGCCGGACAACACAATATTGAAGTCCAATTCAGGGATATGCCCGTTGGGGTTTATTATTGCAAACTCTACACAGGAGATAAAGTAAATGTTACAAAACTGATTCACACACGATAATTGAAACCCTGCTTTCACACAACAAATCAATTCTTATAAGTATGAAAAAATCTTTTTTAATTTTCATTCTCCTCCTGAGTGTTATGCTGACTCAGGCAACAGGCTGGGTAAACATACAATCAGCTTTACCTTCTGCTGCACGTGTATCATTGGTTTCTTCGGATATCAGCACTTCGGTGGTCCATTTCTCAGTAGATGGATTTTACCTTAACGAGGTGAAAACTCCTAGGGGGACTGCTTATACAGTCTCTGTCGGGAATGCTTCGGCAATGCTTATTAAAGGAGCACCTGATCTGCCTAAGCTGGCTGCGTCTGTTATCATCCCTGATCTGGCGCGTATGGATGTAGAAGTGATCTCATCCAGTTACGTGGATTATCCGGCTATGGAAATTGCACCTTCTAAAGGAAATCTCTATCGCAACATCGATCCGGCCACTGTTCCTTTTGAATATGGCAAAGAATATGTTTCTGACAGATTCTTCCCAAATAATGATGCTTCCCTGCGCGACCCGTTTATCATTCGCGATCACCGGGGTCAGACCATTATAGCTAATCCTTTCAGGTATAACCCTGTTACCAAAGTATTACGTGTTTATTACGACATAGTAGTTATGGTAAAAACAGTTGGTGATAATGGCTCCAACCCACTGGTGCGCAAATCGTCAGAAGGAAGAATTGACAGTGAATTTCAGGCTATTTACCAGAATCAATTCTTAAACTCTTCCAATACTGATTACACTCCTCTTACTGATTATGGTAAAATGCTTGTCATCAGCCACGGAGCATTTATGGCTGCCATGCAGCCTTTCGTTGACTGGAAAAACAGCATGGGCATTCCTACAGAAATGGTAGATGTTGCTTCTATCGGCGTTTCAGCAAGTGCTATTAAATCCTATATCACAAATTATTACAATACCAACGGCCTTACATTTGTTCTGTTGGTTGGCGATGCCCCGCAAATACCCACCAATACTACTGGTTCGTTGGGTGGACCTTCGGATGTAGCTTATGGCTATATCGTTGGGAACGATCATTATCCAGACCTTTTCGTAGGACGGTTTTCGGCCGAGAATGTTTCCCATGTTCAGACTATGGTACAACGTACCCTCGAGTATGAGCAAAATCCACTCACTTCAACAGATTGGTTCAGTAAAGGTATCGGGATTGGTTCAGATCAGGGACCTGGCGACGATAATGAGTATGACTACCAACATATCCGCAATATCCGCACCGATCTGATGGCCTTTACCTATACCGGAGTTGCAGAATTATATGATGGTAGTCAGGGCAGCGAAGATCAGGCGGGTAATCCCACAACCTCAATGGTATCTTCATTTGTGAATGCCGGATCAAGTGTTATTAATTATACAGGTCATGGGAGCGATAATTCCTGGGGAACAACCGGTTTCTCGAATAGCAATGTTAATGC
>CAZEDO010000015.1:0-37627 GCA_964511085.1 uncultured Lentimicrobiaceae bacterium | reverse complement strand
TGGACTATTTTCGGAGATCCATCAGTGATGGTCCGAACTGCTATGCCAGCGTCAATTGTTGCATCTCATGCACCTACTGTCTTCCTGGGTTGTTCTGAATTTACAGTTAACGCCGATGCCGAAGGTGCACTGATAGCCCTTAGTATAAACAACCAGTTGATCGGCACCGGATTCATTGCCGGGGGAACCACAACAATCACCTTTTCCCCGTTAACCAATGTTGGCAATGTTAAAGTAGTTGCTACTGCCTTCAACTATATTCCTTACATTGCAGATGTAAGCATAGTGCCGAACACAGGTCCTTATGTGGTATTCTCTTCAAGCCTGATTAGTGATCCTGCCGGCAATAACAATGGCCAGCTGGATTATGGTGAGAATGTTGGCCTTTCGGTTTCATTAAGTAATATTGGGATAATAGATGCAGCAAACGTTGCGGTGAAAATTTTCACAACTGATCCATTTGTTACAATTTCTGATAGTTCTGAAATGTATAGCATCATTCCCGCCGGAGATACTGTGACTATGGATGACGGCTTTGCCTTTGCAACCGATGCTGCGATTCCCGACAATCGTGTGATTCATTTTAGTTATCAAGCAATTGGATCCGACACATGGAGCGGTTCATTCTCAATAATTGCACATGCTGCAAAACTTGAGTTTGGTGCGTTTACTATTTCCGATCCTCTTGGCAATAATGATGGCACAGCTGATCCTGGCGAAACTTTTAGCCTTGTTATACCTGTTGAAAATAATGGTTCATCTTCTGCCTCTGATGTGTCAGGTTCGCTGGCTTTTAACGATCCCTACCTAACACTACTTTCGTTGGAAACATTGAGTTATGGGAATATAGATGCCGGAGGAACATCAGTCCGGGAGTATATATTTATTGCAGATGCACTATGCCCACCAGGCCATGTGGTTAATATGGGCTTCACTGTTTCTGCAGACTTAGGCCTTTCCGGAAGTACTACATATAATCTGGTGGTAGGACAAATACCAGTAATTATTATCGACCTTGACGGAAATCAAAACTCAGGTCCGGCCATACAGGCTGCTTTGAATAACAATTCTGTAATTACTGAATATACAACCACTTTCCCAGAAGATCTTTCTCTGTATTCTTCCATTTTTATTACGCTTGGTACGTATTCTGACAATCACCAGCTTTCGTCAGCAGAAGGCCAGGCGCTTGCTGATTTCCTCACAGCAGGGGGGAACCTTTACATGGAAGGTGGCGATGCCTGGGTTTATGACCCGGAAACCGCCGTCAGGCCTATGTTCAAGATAAGTGGAGTGATGGACGGTACAGGCGATCTTTCAACACTGACTGGTGTTGATGGCACTTTAACAGCTGGTATATCCATGGCTTATGCCGGTGACAATTCTTACATTGATCATCTTGCGCCATTGAGTACCGCCTTTACTATCTTTCAAAACACAACACCCCTTTATATAGCTACAGTAGCTTATGACGGGGGCACTTATAAGACTATTGGGTCCTCTTTCGAATTCAGTGGCCTTACTGATGCTGCTGCGCCTTCCACTAAAGACGCTTATATGCTTCAGATTATTAATTTCTTTGGATTGCTCGATTCACCCCTCAATGCAAATTTCTCTGCTGACCATACAACTATATGTGAGAATGAGCAGGTTAATTTCATCGACTTCTCTTCCGGTGGTGCAAACTCATGGCTGTGGATATTCCCTGGTGGCAATCCCGACACTTCTTACGAGCAGAACCCACAAGTTCTTTATGCACTTGCCGGGCAATATGATGTTACGCTCGTAGCTGGTAACGGCACAGATACAAGCACTATTGTAAAACCAGCTTATGTTAATGTGCTTAATTGTACTGGCATCGGTAACGAGCGCCAGAGAACACTTAACTTTTGGCCTAACCCCGGAAGCGGGTTAATATATGCCGATCTTTCTGCTTTTACGGGAAAAGTAACCCTAAGATTAACCAATACATTGAACATTATGGTTTACGAAGCTCTGGAAGTAGAAACCTCCGCTACCACAAGCCTTAACTTCAGTTCATTGCCAAATGGGATTTACTTCCTTAGTGTAGAACAAACCGGAAAATATATTACCAGCAAAATGGTTATCCGGAAATAATAAAATCTGATTGAATTTATAAAAAAAGAGGTCCTGTCGAGCCTCTTTTTTTTTTTGCTTTGTGTTCTGTTATTTCATTCAAACCTTCCTGAATTTTACAAGTTTCAGGTTGTCTATGTCATTTTCTTCGAATTCATCGAAGTACTCTTTTTGAATTTCCTCTAAAACTTTCATGCCCTTTTCCTCAGGCATCGTTTCGAGTTCCTTTTCCGTATATTTCAGATGCAGGTCGCGCATTGTGAGTCGTGAAACAAGGATTTCCCAGAACTGAGATTCATCATAATTGTCAATCTGCTCCATCAATTTATCTTCAACTTCTTCCGACAAACTATAATAACTATCTTCTTTGTCGTAATCTACAAACGCGTTGCCTGTTTTAGCTCCTGAACATGCCAATAACTTTTGCTCAAGATTTTCCAGATTGCTTTCCTGTATATCATCGGCATCTTCTTCTGCTATCCATTTCCCTAAATAAAAAACCTCTATTAGTTCGCGGTATTGTTCCTGTGTAAGTTTCAAATTGATTGATTCCATGGTCAAAGTTTATAAGTTCGTTTGGGTGATTATTACTCTATTTAATTCAGATTTCAAATTAAAATATAATGATAATTTACATTTTACCGAATCCTAATTTCTGATAACCTTTGCTTCCGCAGCTTGCAGCACTTCATGAGTATCAGCATCATACACAAATGCGACCACATTACAATTAACAGCTATCCACTTGGGATCAAATTCAAAACGGTAGGATTTAATAACTGATTCAGGATAAACACTTCCCGTTGCAGCAATAGCTACACCCCAGGTTGTTGTAAGAGTGCCTCTCAATACATGCATATGTATATAATCCAGAATTTCGGGAGTGGTTCCCACTCCCGGATCATTATTTTTCTGTGGAGCAACAATACTATCCTCCGTAATCGCAATTATCAGTTTAAGGTTTTTGTTAATTGCCTGGCGAAATTGCGTTTTGATATGGGTGCAAAGTTTTTTTTCTCCCGCGGTGAAATCATTAATTACCTGGATATCCAGAAGGGCTTCTTCTTCCAACATAGAATTAACTGCACCACCCCAGTCTGATGGGCTGATAACATATGTGCCTTCGGTTTTTCTGCGGTTTACCATACCATTAGGGTTACCAACTGCCCCA
Source organism: uncultured Lentimicrobiaceae bacterium (assembly GCA_964511085.1). Lineage (GTDB taxonomy): Bacteria > Bacteroidota > Bacteroidia > Bacteroidales > DASVHX01 > DASVHX01. Next base: position 34,359 of record CAZEDO010000015.1, on the reverse strand, counting down.
ATTCCAAAGTAGTTATCCCATTCAGTACCGGCAGGTGTCCGAAAATCATGCGTATAGTTGCCTGAAGCAAATGGCTTGGCGAAATCACCGGCATGAACAGCCATCAAAATTACCTGATCACCATGTTCCTCTTTTAGATCTCGGGCAATTACAGCGGCCCGTGGGCAGTTTACACAGGTATGGCCAGTATAATCTTCGAGCAACACGCGTTTTACATAAGTAGTAACATTAATAAACTCAGGAACCGGACATGCAACAGTGTCGGTATTTTCTGTAATGATTTTTGTACGGTAAGGTTCTGACACCTTGTCGCAGGCAGCAAACATGAATATAACGAGGAAGAAGGATGCTGAAAAACGGAGCCACCGCAAGCCAGATAAGTTATTTACTGTTATCATTGTTTAGAAGCTGCTAGTTATTGATATAGAAAATCCATTGGAAGCAGGTACAGCGCGACACACACCGCCCACACATACGATACCTTCACGTTGTTTGCCATAGGAAAGTTGCACCCTGTTGGCTTTGCTGATATATCCTGCCGCAAAGTTGTAATAATGCAGTTGCTGACTGGATTCTTTATTGCCGTAATTATACTGATCACTGGCCGCGAAAAACCATTTACCGGCCACATCATATTCAAGCAATACCAATGCCCAGTTTTGTTTATCCTCATTTGTCCATAAATGTTGCATCTCAAGCCGTACTGCGTTGTGTTTCTGCACTTTCAAGGTGAGATCTGCAAGGCCAACCTGGGCATATACCACAGGCACTCCTTTGTAGTTTTTCATTACATCTTCATTGTAGACCAGGTTTACGTAAGAGAAATTTCCTTTAAACCTTTTGTTGAATTTATGCAGCACTTCAATATTGAAATCAGTAAAATAGCGTTCATCGCCCATTGCCATAAACTTTGTTTTATATCCCGAAGTTCCAAACTCTCCAACACTTGTACTATCATTAACAGAATTCCTGACAATTGAATTGATGGTGGAAAAATTGACGGCTACATCAGTTCCATAGGCGCCACCTAGTAATGTATTCTTCTTTATGTTGTAATTTACCTGTGCCTGAATTGCCATTTCGCCATTTGGCTGGGTGGAATAGGGATACATAGCCGGCAATGTATATACATGCTGCTTGGTAAGTGCCGGCAGATAATTAATATCGAGGAAGTTTAGATTTTCTTTACGTCTGGATTTATAGCTCATGTTGTCCATCCATTTGGTGGAAAGGATTACACCAAGGCCTTTTTGTGAATAAGTACCTGTCAGCAGCAAGGCGTTCCCTGGTTTGTATATATAGTGATTAATATAACCCGCATCATTAAACTTATGAGCATACTCTCCACTGAGAGCAAGTTTGCCATGCGAAATAGTAAATCTGGAAGAATAAGCCCCGACATTTTTTGGCGGAATAGTCATATAGGAGACAGATGAATCGGGGAATAAATATACAGGAACTCGTTCAACGATTTCTTCAGAAGCTTCATATTTACTCACGAAACTACCTCCCAGTTCGATGCGTGTTTTGCTGTTTTCCAGTGATGGCATTAGCTCATTCAGGTAAATGTTTGCGTCGAATCCACGGACAATTCCAGGTCCCTGATCCCAGAAGTAACGCTGCTTCCCGATAAGGCCTTTAAATGTTACTCCTTTGTATGGTGAAACTTTGACACGAATTCCTGAAAAAGCATTGTCAAAGCCAAGGTTGCGTTCCTCGTAACTGCGCAGTATCATACCACTCCCAAACTGCTCATAGAAATTGCCCACTGTCACTTCGAAAATCTCTGCTTTATAGTTAGCAAACCAATATGGTATTCCGCTGCCTTTGTAGCGTGCATCGTAGCCGAGCATAGGATCCAGGTAGCTCTCATAACGGAGTCCGGCCATAAAATCCCCGTTGGTGTATATCAGATTAGCAAATGCATTGGATAGTACCTTTTCAGGCACAGCTTCTGCTCCTATTGCCTTATCTTCTTTGTAATATTGTGCATCAACCTGAAAATTGCCATGTACCTGCCCGCCAGGCAATAACTCCTGGGCGCCTGACCAAAAAGGAATCATCAGCAAGAGAAGGAATAACTTTTTGCGTAAGAATTGTTTCATGTAATCTGAATATGGGGTTACGAAAGAGATTTATTCCAGTGGCTGGCCTGCTTCCAGCTTACGAACCAGTTCAATGAGCTCAAGCTCATTGCCCTCAATAAACGAGGTATGTTGCCATACGATTTCGCCTTTTCCGTTGATAAGGAAAGTATGAGGAACGGCATTCACATTCAGGGCACGTTTGAAATCACCATTCTGATCGAGCAAGACTTCATAATCCCATGCTTTTGCATTTACCATTGGTAAAACTTTGGCAGATGAGCGGGCATCATCAATAGAAACTGCTATTAATTTAACGCCTGTTTCCTTCTGCCAATCGGCATACACTTCATTGATTGTAGTGAGTTCGCTGATGCAGGGCTTGCACCAGGTGGCCCAGAAACTGATAATTATCGGTTTGCCGTTGTTACTCAATTCGGCTGTATTGATCTTATGCCCATTTATATCCTGGATACTGACAGCAGGAATTTTACGGATGGTTTTTGTTGTTTCCTGTCCAAATCCAATAATTGTCAGCGAAAACATAAAGAGTGCAAAAAGAGTTTTTTTCATAAAGGTAGTCGAATTAGTTTGTTTTGAGACTAATAGAATTATCAGGGAATATATACTTCGAGAAGTTTGACTGATGGTGCCGGCTCCAGTTTGAATTCACCCATTGTGGCAGGTATCAGCATAGCTTCGCCCACTGCAAAATGCTCTTCCATATCACCTGCAATTACTTTGCAGGCACCTTCGGCACACAGGTAAATTACAAATGAATCCAGTTCGGTATAATCTTTTTCAACAGGTTTGTCGAAATGCAGCATGTTCGTAGTGAAATAAGGTGATTTTACCATCGAAACTGTTTCGTTCTGTTTGTTAAGGTAGTGCGTTTTATAATCCGGACTCAGTGCAAAGTCAATGGCATCAAGTGCAAGATCATTATGAAGCTCACGCGGATTGCCTTCCTCGTCCACACGGTCGAAGTCGTAGATACGGTAAGTCAAATCACTGGTTTGCTGTATCTCCGCCACTACAAGCCCAGGCCCCAGGGCATGAACTCTTCCGGCAGGCATAAAGAAAACATCTCCGCTTTCAACCTTTTCAAAATTGAGGATTTCCTTCAGACTTTTATCCTGTAGGTGCTGGCGATATTCCTCTTTTGTGACTTTCCGGTTGAACCCGCTAATCAGTTCAGCTCCGCTGTCGGCATTCATGGTGTACCACATCTCTGTCTTCCCGTTTGCATTATGCCGTTTTTGAGCCAATTCGTCACCAGGATGCACCTGTATGCTCAGCCAGTCATTGGAATCAATGAGTTTAATGAGCAAAGGGAATTCTTCACCAAACTGCTCAAAGATCCTTTCACCTAAAAGGTCGCCCATGTAAACTTCAATAAGCTCATTCAGATCATTGCCTTCCAGAAATCCATTTTGGACAATGCTGATATTATCCGGATATCCGGAAAGCACCCATACTTCACCACAATTGGTCAAAGGGGCGAAATCAAGTCCATAAAGAGTTTTAACTTTCTTTCCGGCCCAGATTTTTTCTTTGAAGATCGGATTAAATTTGAGTGGGTATAGCAGATTCATTCCTGAATTAATGATGGTTAGGGATTAAACTATAAATGTGAAGCTGTTTTGTTCTCCTGTAGAAGGTTCAAAATTACACTTTTTATAATATGCAATCCAATAATTAGCAACCATCAAATTGCAAAATCCAGGCCATTTTCATATTCTAAATATCTTATCTTTACATCACAATCATTGGGATGCCTCGCTGGTGACAACGAGCACCTGAATTCTGTACTTCAATAGTTTATAATTCATAATCTCCCGTTAAATGAAAATTATTTCATCCATATGTGTCTTTTGCGGATCAAGTTCCGGTGGACGACAGGAATATGTAGAGAGCGCCCGCATACTTGGCAGCGAATTGGTGAGCCGCGATATAACGCTTGTTTATGGAGGATCAAACATAGGCGTAATGCGCGCCATTGCAGATACAGTGCTTGGGCTAGGAGGCAGGGCTATCGGAGTGATGCCCCAGCAACTTATTGACCGGGAAGTGGCCCACAAAGGACTTACCGAATTTCATATCGTTAGTAGCATGAGTGAGCGCAAAGAGCGCATGGGACGACTTTCGGATGCATTCATTGCCCTGCCGGGTGGCATAGGTACACTCGACGAAATTTTTGAAGTGATGTCGTGGAACCAATTAGAACTAATCGACAAACCAATGGCCCTGCTCAATACCTGCGGATATTGGGATGGCTTGATCCGCTTTTTAAACCATACGGTGGAAGAAAAATTTGTACGCCCGGAACACCGCAATAATTTAATCGCAGATCATGATCCTATGCGCCTGCTCGATCGCTTAAGTATTTTTGAGCAGGAAAAAGTGGACAATAAATGGATTGCAGATTTGAAGGATAGAGGATACTAAGAAAGTGCCCGGGGCTAAGTGCAAGAAGCCGGGGCTTTAAACACAATTTCGAATTATATTAAGACATACGAAATATGCTGATCATAGGAATAACCGGGACACTTGGAGCAGGGAAAGGAACAATTGTTGAATATCTTGTGAAAGAAAAAGGATTGGTTCATTTTTCTGTCCGAGGTTTTATTTCTGAAGAGATCGTACGACGCGGATTACCCGTGAACCGCGACAGCATGGTATTGGTGGCTAACGATTTACGCGCAAAACATTCCCCATCATACATCGTTGATGAATTGTACGAACAGGCATTGCTTAGTGGAAACAACTGTGTGATCGAAAGCATCCGCACTCCCGGCGAAATTGATTCACTGCGTGAAAAAGAAAATTTTGTTTTATTTGCCGTGGATGCAAAACCCGAAAAGCGTTTTGAACGCATCGTTGAACGGAATTCAGAAACCGACCGTATTTCATTCCTCACATTTATTGAAAATGAGCAACGGGAGATGAATTCTGACGATCCGAATAAACAGAACCTTAAGAAGTGTATTGAGATGGCCGATTATGTTTTTGAGAATAATAAATCAATAGTTGAATTACAGCAAAAAGTAGAATCAGTTATTACACACCTGATCTGAAGAACAAATGTTTAGAGACAGGAATCTAATCGATTTCATTATTGCCTTTATCCTCATTGTGCTTGTGGTGGTAGCCGGCAGTGCAGGATATATGCTTATCGAGAACTATTCACTCATTGATGCAGTTTATATGACTGTTATAACGGTTGCCACCGTTGGTTTCCGTGAAGTAAATGAATTGACAACCGAGGGCAAAATCTTCACTATTTTTTTAATCATCATAAGCTTTGGAGTATTAGCCTACTCCATTTCTATCATCACATCGCATATTATTGAAGGAAAACTGAAAATCTTTTTCCAAAGTAATATTAAAAAAAGAGGGCTCAGGAAAATGAAAGACCATATCATTATTTGCGGCTATGGGCGCAACGGCAAACAAACAGCACACGATCTGGTGCATCTGCAAAAAACAGTTGTTGTGGTTGAAAAAAACCATGAACTCATCCTGGCGCAGACAAAAGACAGCATCATTTTTATCGAAGGCGATGCTACCGAGGACGACATTCTCGAAAAGGCAGGCATCCAGCAGGCCTTTGCCCTAATTTCCACTCTTCCGCTTGATGCTGATAACCTTTATGTTGTTCTTACCGCCCGTTCGCTTAATGCTGATATCCAGATTATCTCAAGGGCTTCGCACGACAGTTCGGATAAAAAGCTTCGCACTGCCGGAGCGCAACATGTGGTTATGCCCGAAAAAGTGGGTGGCACGTTTATGGCCAGCCTTGTCGCCAAACCCGACCTTGCCGAATTCTTTCACCGGCTTACTATCGAAGGCGAAGAAGGTGTTAACCTGGTCGAAATTGTTTGTTCCGATCTCCCTTCTTCATTTCAAAACAGGACCATTCACGACATGAGCATCCGGCGCCTTACAGGTGCAAATATTGTTGGATTCAAAACACCTGATGGCAGTTATATTGTCAATCCGCCCGCAGATACTGTGATGGTAAGGAATGGGAAACTATTCCTGCTGGGCACACCTGAACAGATTAAAAAAGTAAGAGAAATCCTGAAGCCCGGGGGAAGAGATTAGATATTTATTGCTATTAGTTATAATCCCTTTCATTTTCGAAAATACTAAACTTAAAGACTCTACTTCCAAATTATGACAGACAAAAACGAACAACACTACCAGCGCCCCACCTGGGACGAATACTTCATGGAAGTAGCTAATACCATTGCCAAACGCGCCACATGCGACCGTGGCCGTAGCGGTTGCGTTATTGCCCGCAACAAGCAAATTCTTGTTACAGGTTATGTAGGCTCTCCAATTGGTTTGCCACATTGTGATGAAGTTGGTCACTTATTTAAACAGGTTACGCATGCTGATGGCAGCATAACCAATCATTGCATGCGAACGGTTCATGCGGAGCAGAACGCAATTTGCCAGGCTGCGCGTTTAGGTATTTCGCTGGAAGGCGCAACGCTCTACTGTCGTATGACTCCTTGCCGCACCTGCGCTATGCTTATCATCAACTGTGGAATAAAAAGGGTAGTGAGCGAATTCAAATACCACACAGGTGCGGAATCGGAAGAGATGTTCAGGCAGGCAGGAATTGATCTCGTTTATGTGAATATAGAAGTGCTTCAATACAGCAAACAGCAGTCGCTGGGAGAGCCGGAGGAATAGATTAAATTACCTGTTTGCTTCTTAATTCATTATCATTTCCTTGATGTTGATAAGCCCCAGCAAGTCAGAAGAGAAGACAATAATTACGACAACAATTACCCAGCGCACAAAATTAGCGCCCCAGGATACTGCCCATTTTGAAGCAATAAAAGCGCCTGTTATATTTCCTATAGCATGAATGAGTCCGTATTTCCAATGGACCTGCCCATGAATCACGAACACAATTAGGGCAAAAGGCGTATATAAAAGGACAATCCACACCTTGATGGCGTTGGCTTTCACAAGATCGTAACCGGCACCCAGCACAATAGCAGCGAGAAGAAAATATCCAACACCTACCTGGATAAATCCACCATAAACACCGATGAGGAAAAAGATGATAATTTGCCAGACCGAGATTTTTCGTTTGATGAGTTTATCTTGCCCTATCAGCCATGCTGAGGGTTTGTAGATTATGAAAAACAACATCACAATCATTATGATTGCCATTGCTTTGCGGAAGGTGGCCTCCTGAATATCAATGGCAATCTGAGCCCCAACAACTGAACCTATAATGGTAGGAATCGCAAGTAATGTACCTTTCCTGAAATCCAGCACTTTCTGCCTGCCAAAGCTGCCAACCGATGTCATATTCTGAAATATGACTGCGATCCGGTTGGTCCCATTGGCAATATTGGCGGGAAGTCCAAGCACCATGAGTAAAGCGATAGAAATGATAGTTCCCCCGCCAGCCAGCGTATTAATAAATCCTACAAAAACGCCGGAAACAATAAGTGTGGTTATAATGAGCCAGGACATAGAGTAGATTTAAGAATGGCAAATGTAGTGAGAGTTATAAAATACTGAAAAGTGGCAAATTATTGCTTTAAAGTCCCAAATCCCAAATCTCAAATGCCAAATACCAAAAGGGACCTTGTGCATTACTTGGGTCTTGGGACTTGAAATTTGAGACTTGTAATTTATTGAGGGGAAACTCATCCTATGATTCCTATAGTTTTGCATGGGCTGCAGTCCTCAACCGGCTATGCGTTGACCCGTATGTGAAATAAAGCAAAAGCCCGATTGCCAGCCAAATGATGAATCTTAACCAGTTTGTGATGCCAAGTTCTGACATCAGGTACAAATTGGTGAGCAATCCAAGTACCGGGATTAGGGACCATTTATAGACCATACTTACCAGGGTGAGGGCAGCGGCCAGTACTAAATATATAAGAAGAGCGAGATGTGGCATAATTCCTTTCAAAGTGAATAAATCATCTCCGATAAGGTTAACATGAGAACCTCCGGAATACCAGTATTCTGAAACTATCCAGGTTATGGCCACAATTATCCAGATAACCGGCAAATAAAATCTGCTATTGAAATACGGGACTTTAAAAGCGCCATCACTTCTTATTGATTTTTTTCCATGATTCAGGAGGAGTATTCCTCCCGAAACGAGCACAAACGCGAAAAGTGTTCCAATACTGGTAAGGTCAGTCACTTCTGTTAAATTCAGGAATAGAGAAGGAATGGCCACCATTATTCCGGTAATTATGGTTGAAAACCCTGGTGTTTTGTACCGTGGATGTAATCTTGAAAACCGTGGAGGGAGCAGGCCATCGCGGCTCATACTCATCCATATACGGGGTTGCCCTACCTGAAAAACAAGCAACACACTTGCCATGGCGATGATTGCACTTACAGCAATTACCCCAGAAAGACGCGTAAGATGAAGTCTTGAAAACGCAAATGCAAGCGGATCAGCGACACCCAACTCAGATGAAGGAACCATCCCGGTAAGAACGAGACTTATTAATACATACAAAACTGTGGTAATAACCAAAGCATAGATCATAGCCCTTGGAAGATCCCGTTTGGGGTTCTTACATTCTTCTGCTGTTGTTGATATGGCATCAAATCCGATATAGGCAAAAAACACGCCCGATACACCCTTTAATACACCTACCACCCCATTTGGTGCAAAAGGACTCCAGTTTTTCGGGTCGACATAAAATGATCCTACTCCAATCACGAGCATCAATATGGCTAACTTCAGGATTACCATTATATTCCCTGCAACTTTAGTTTCATAGATACCTTTATAAACCAGCCAGGTGATAAAAACCACAATTCCAAAGGCAGGGATATCAGCTACAAGGCGCACACCACCTATGATTGGTGCGTTCTGCCAGGCCAGCCAGGATTCCTGGAGGCCGCCATTTAATTTTTCGAATGGCAACCCTCCTGCTATCAAAGAACTTGCTTCTCTGAATCCCCTGGCAGCACTCAGGTAATCAATACATAAAAACTCGGGGATATGAACACCTAGTCCGCTCATTAATCCGGTAAAGTAACCTGACCAGGAAATAGCAACAGCAATATTGCCAACTGCATATTCCATGATAAGATCCCAACCGATAATCCATGCGATTAGTTCACCAAAGCTTGCATAAGCATATGTATATGCGCTCCCGCTGATAGGTATCGAGGAAGCAAATTCAGCATAACACATGGCTGAAAATCCGCATGCCATAGCTGTAAATACAAAAAGGAGCGAAACAGCAGGGCCGCCGTTGGCTGCCGCTGTGCCGATTGTACTGAAAATGCCTGCTCCAACAATTGCTGCAATTCCCAATGCTGTAAGATCCCGGACACTTAGGTTACGGCGCATGACCGAATTCTCTTTCCCTGGTGTTTCGGCATGGCTGAGAATCATTGCAATGGTCTTTCGCCTGAAGAGATCGCGCAGCATAGTCTTAACGGTATTTTTGGTAAATATAATTAAGAAATGGGTTTGTCCGATTGATTAAAAAGGCGAATCAACTTATAACCATGAATGGACTGATGGCGAAAACACTCTGCTTGTTGATGACGACGTATATTTGTTTACAGGCTCAGCTCAGGGAACAACTGTAAACCAACAAGATTTCTCCCTTTTAATTACAACTCCATTAGTCTGGAAGATGGGTTGTAATCATTTTGTAAGTAGTATTTTTGAATTAACCCCAGATGGAGAATCAACCTGCTCAATTGATTTTGGATCCGGTGATTGTAATGCGATTGCAAAAATAACTATACTTGGACATTCACTCCAGATAACGTTACAGTGATAGAAAACACAGGAGTTTGATACTTTGATATCCTAAATCAACCGAAAATATTTACATCCGATTTTTCTTTGCTCATTTTCTTCACTGCGTTAATAATTCCTTCTGTATCAAAGCCACATACATGTTGCAATTGCTCGGTAGTTCCATGTTCAATAAATTTGTCGGGAATACCCAACCGGACAATCTGAGCATGGTATGCATGGTCGGACATAAATTCGATAACTGAACTTCCAAGCCCACCTAAAATCGTTCCATCTTCAATAGTAATAATCTTCTTGAATCTGGCGAATACTTGGTGGAGAATCACTTCGTCAATAGGTTTTAAATAACGGATATCCACCAGGGCGACAATGATTCCTTCATTTTCAAGAATATGGCATGCTGATGATGCAAAGTTTCCGACATGCCCGATAGAAATTATTACTATATCACCACCTTCGCGAAGCCATCTTCCTATGCCTGGCGTAAGTGCTGCAAATGGAGTCTTCCAATCCTGCATAACTCCCCTACCCCGGGGATAACGGATTGCAATAGGACCGGCACCATCCAACTGAGCAGTATACATCATGTTGCGGAGTTCTTCCTCGTTCATTGGTGATGCTATAGTCATGTTAGGTACTGCACGAAGGTAAGCTAGATCATATGCCCCATGGTGAGTGGCACCATCTTCTCCGACCAGCCCACCTCGGTCCAGACAAAAAACTACATTTAGCTTTTGAAGTGCAACATCGTGGATCAACTGATCGTAAGCACGTTGCATAAAAGATGAATAGATATTGCAGAAAGGCACCATTCCCTGAGTGGCCAACCCAGCTGAAAATGTAACAGCGTGCTGCTCAGCTATTCCAACATCAAAAACACGGTTAGGCATCTTAGCCATCATTAGATTCAGAGAACAACCGGTTGGCATTGCCGGAGTGATACCGACAATACGGTCATTCATCTCCGCCAGTTCAATAATGGTTTTGCCAAAAACAACCTGGTACTTTGGCGGCTGATTTTTGCAAGGATTTTCAATCAGGTTTCCGGTCGTTTTGTCAAAGATACCCGGGGCATGATAAGTAATTTGGTCGTTTTCAGCTTTTGCGAATCCTTTCCCTTTCACAGTTATCACATGCAGCAATTTTGGTCCCGGAATCTTCTGCAGGTCATGAAGCAGTTTAGTAAGTTTCACAACATCATTACCATCTACTGGGCCAAAATACCTGAATCCAAAAGCTTCAAACAAATTACTTTTATACAGGATAGTTGATTTGAGTGCATTTCCAATTTGCTTAACCACGGCACGCGAATTCTTTCCGTACCTGGTTTTACCTCCCATCAGATACCATATTTTATCCCTAAACCTGTTATATGTTCTGGAAGTAGTAATCTGGGTAAGATATTCTTTAATAGCACCGGTATTTCTATCAATGGCTATTCCGTTGTCATTCAGTATAACAAGAAGGTTAGCATTGGAAACCCCAGCATTATTAAGAGCTTCCATAGCCATCCCACCAGTCATGGCACCATCACCAATAACTGCGATATGTTGGCGGCCGTTATTTTCTCTGATACTTGAAGCTACAGCCATGCCAAGCGCAGCTGATATTGATGTAGAGGAATGACCGACTCCAAAAGCATCGAAAGGACTTTCAGTCATCCGGGGGAATCCACTGATTCCATCTAACGTGCGATTAGTATAAAAGACATCTCTCCGACCTGTTATGATTTTGTGGGCATAAGCCTGATGCCCCACATCCCAAATTAATTTATCGTATGGAGTATTAAAAGCAAAATGGATGGCCACAGCAAGTTCAACTGCCCCGAGGCTTGCTCCCAGATGGCCAGGATTTGCCGAAATAACTTCAATAATGAATTGCCTGATCTCATCGCAAAGTTTAGGCAAATCATCCTCTCTGAGCTTACGTAGATCGTCAGGCGAGGTAATTCTAGCTAAAATTGTATCCTGCCTTACTGGCATTATGAAGCACTTTTTGGAGGAACAAAGTTAAGATTTATCCAATTCAGGGGAAGTAGTAAAAGATGTTGCTTTTTTATAAGTACCATAATTTTCCCCGAACAATCCCTTGCCAGGAAAAATCGTCTTACCCAGATTCCTCTTTAATTCAGATGCTAATTTTTTCGCAACCAGTTCATGAAAGGATTCTTTAGCATGAATTCCATTATCATAAAAATACGAATCTTTATCTCCCGAATATTTTTCAAGGCAATCAATGTATGCAATTCCTATGTTAACAAGTAAATTCTTAATGTGGTTGTTTAATTCTTTGCAAAGGCCTGGTTCGTATGTCGTATTTGATCTGTATGCAGGACCAAGAACTATCAGTGCGATGCCGGCATTCTTGCAATACTCCTGGATATCTAAAACAAGATTAAAATATTTTCTTTGTGCCTGACGTTTATTTCCTGTTACTTTCCCAATAAGATAATTCAGGTCAATGAACTTCTTGTGTAACCATGATTTCTTTAGATTACCTCTTAAATTATATCTTCTGCCCAATTCCAGAAAATCATATTTCTCCGAATTGATTGTTTTCATTAATGGAATATTCAGCGAATGCTTCAACTTTCCAGAACTATTCAAATATTTGTAATAGAATTTAACCGAACGAAGATATGGTTCTGGCCTGATGTGAAATACAAGTACGTCAACAGGATGAGTTTTATGATATTCAACTATTTTGTTCAGGCAAGTAGTGAATCTCTCGTAGCGAATAATGTTAACATTAAATTCAATGTTGAAAGTTCTTTCAACCTCATTCCTAAGCTTTTGATGAAATAAATCTTCAAATAATATATTGTGCTGAACCGGAAAGCATCCTCCTACAAAAGTGAAATTAACTTTCGGTAAATTTATATGTTCAAGATGCTTTTTTGCACTGTTGTACTCATGTGGAGATATAAGTAATCCAGTCTTTCCCAATACTGTGAAACCTATTCCTTTATTATCATTTTCAAAATTTAAAATTAGTTTTTCGGCAGAACCTTTTGGAACACTCAAATCTAAATTATTTCCAACCAAGTTATCAAATGCTTTTAGTTCAATTCTGTTTTTAAACGTTTTACCTAATACGCTCTGATTATGAGTTAATGTAAATTGTCCGGCTTTTTCGCCAAATAATTCCTCTAAGTGATACAAGATTGAATAAAAAAACGAATCATTCTTTAGGTCTAAAAATGCTGAGTTGATATAGCTGATATCAAATTGTGAAACTATTGAATGAATTCTATTTATCCATTTCCAATATTCAGTACTATTCTGATGAAAAAAAGGAAATTTCTGAATGCTCATATTGTAGTCGCAATGACCAAACCCTATTTTGTCAATTTTCTCATGAAATGAACTTAATATTATTGGCAAATTATTAATTCCATTTCTACTTTCAATAATTGGTATGAGCTCATCGTATAAAACATTTGCGTTGTAAAGTTGCTTTTCGAGAGTTTCAATTTGTTCGGACTTCTCAACTTTAGGGATAAGAATAGAGTGAATTTTAAGATTTGCCAGTACATCAATATCCTTCACAATATCTTTTTGATTGGCATTTATACGAACTCCTATTTTCAGGCCGGGAATCTCAGGTATTAAATTATTGGCTATGTGTCTGAAGGTATTTCTATAATGCTGCTTGAGTTCAGAAGTATTTTCCGGATTTATCCAATTATGAATGCTGTCTTCAAAATCAAAACATAAAACAGCCCCAGTTTCAGCACATTTTATTAAATGCTCCAATGTTGTTTCGCTATTGTATTTTATGAAGTAGTATATATGCATTTCCGACAAACTTTTATTTTCTTATTTACTGATCCGATAAATCAGGAATAAAGATTTGATACTGTTCGAATTCTTTTACAATATAGAATTTTTCAAATAAATGGCCGGATAGTTGGATTAACATATCAACGTCAGACTCTTCTTGGAAAAGTATTTTTTATTGAATTTCCCTTGAACGCTTAATTCTGGTTTAATACTTTACGGGTATTGAAGTAGTTTGCTTATTTGTTTCAATGCTGAAAAATCTTTTTTTCCTTATTATCCTTAATCCCTATGATTAATGATTCAAAAGCCGGCTTGCCCTTTAAATTTGCGAATGCAGAATCGTTTTCGAGACGTCTGATATCATTAAATCCAAGAATAATGGCTTTGCTGAGGCTTTTAAGTGATTCATCATCTTTTCCCTGAGAAGCATACCAGTCAGCAAGCAGATAAGGTGCTTCCGGATTGGAGGGGTCAACCAATGCATATAGGCGAATGAAGTATCCGGCGCTCTCCTTTTCACCGGCTCTCAATGCTCCACTGGATTTCATATAAGTGACAAGGCTGAGGTAACTAAGTACTCTTTTATACATGGTACGGTCAGCATTAGCTATGTTTGCATTGATGCCGTTCAGGCGTTTTACTTCTACCCTCCACCATTCCTCACTCTGAGGACCTATTGAACCAGCATAGTATTGTTGCAACTGCGTTTCTTTTTGAGTAATCCGGTCATCTTCGGCTGCCTGCTTTTTCACCTGTTCTGTTTGACTTAATCTTGTGGCTCGATTAGCAAAAGCACTAATATCGGCTACATCTTTCAAAAAATTAATAGTTTTGAGGCATTGCTTGTACTCCGCAACTGCTTCATTTAAACGATTGAGGCTGTCAGCTTCCTGAAGGCATTTTACCGCATAGGCATATATAAATGTTTGATCGGGCAATTTCAATTTCCGGCGCACAGCATCCAGTTCGAGCCAGGTAAAAACGGAAGGAACCACATCAGCTGGAGGCCAGGAATGCGTGCCATTGAAAACAAGAAGGTGATGCACAAAACCGGCATCTTCAAGTCCTTTATCCAACGCTTTCATCTCGGTATAATTGAAGTCTTCATTGCCAACAATTCCCAGGTAACTAAATCTTGTGGCTGGCGGTTTATTAATTTGCGGAAATCCAGCCGAGCAACCGATTACGCCCGAAATGCCACCTAAATAAATAGCCACAGAAGAAGCTACCCGCGACCCTCCGGAAAATCCAGCAGTGTAGATCCTGTTTGTATCAATCGAAAGTCTTTGGAGAATATCCCCTCGCAATACCTGATATTGAGCCGATGTAATTTCCCATGCTTGTCCATTTTTCGAATTGTTAGAACCGGCAACGATATAACCAAAGCGTTCTGCTTCGGAACTTAAAAGATCAACCGGCAATTTTCCTGCTGCATGCGAATCAAACGCTATGATAAGCGGATATCTTCGCGAAGGATCATATTTTGTTGGCAGGTAAAGTGCATAACTTAAAGTGCTATCACTTAGGCAGTTTAATTCAGAAATCACCTTTCCAGGTGAGAGATGAATAAGTTTCTGCTCTGGCTGTTCGTGTTTTAATCCTGTTGAGCATGCCATTAACTGTACTATCAAAGCAGTGCAGATAAACACTAAAATTGAGAAATTACGGTTCATATTAACGAAGTTATAAAAACGGGGAATTACGAAAATCTAATTTCTTGCTTTTACCCGGCAATGCTCACACCAATGAGATGACCGACCAGGAATGAAACTGCCGCTGCTGCCAAGCCAAATAATATCTGTCTGCTTCCCGAAAAAAGCACAGAACGTCCTGTAAATAGTGTTATGGCTGATCCAATTCCAAAGAGGCCAACACAACTTATAATCGCACTTCCCGCAATTGCTGTTTTTCCGGAAAGGAAAAAGTAAGGGATAAGCGGGATGATAGCCCCGATAGCGAAAAGAATAAATGAAGTAATAGCAGCCTCCCATGCTGAGCCTCCCAAATCTTCCGGATTCAGGCCAAGTTCGTCACGGACAAGCGCATCCAGGGCTGTGTCCTTGTTTGCCATTACTTGTTGCGCCATTTTGGTGGCCATTTCTTCATTCAGTCCTCTTGCCTGATAAATTAATGAGAGTTCTTCAATCTCTTCTTCAGGGGCATTTTCCAGTTCTTCAGCTTCTGTTGCTATTTGTTTCTTATAGAGTTCTCGCGAACTTTGCACGGAAATCCATTCTCCAAGTGCCATAGAGATAGAACCAGCCAGCAATCCAGCAAAACCGGTTAATAATATTGATGATTGACTAACTGCTGCACCGGCAACTCCCATAATAAGGTTAAAATTGGAGAGTAATCCGTCACTCGCGCCAAGTACCGCAGCGCGCAGGGCATTTCCTCCGGCAGAACGGTGTCGGCCTTCAAGACGGGCAAGTAAGCCTCCTTCAATACCACCTATGGTAGTTGTTTTGATTTGGGAAAGCAAGATTGCATGTCCTCTTTCTGAAGCTGCCATTCCTAAAGCTTCCGGCTGGCCAATATAATTGTTAGATGCTGTCGATTCGATGCCTGAGATTGTTGGAAGTACTGCCTCAATACCCATCCGATCGGCAAGCAATATCAATGTCCGCGTTCGCCAGGAGGCTTTGAATACAGGAATTTTCCCTCCACTTACCTGAATATTCGTTTCCCATATTTTGGCATGAAGGCGTTCTGTTTCGGCAAGTTTACTATAAATGCCAGCAATACGCGAATCCTTTTCCTTCTTTGCCATGGCTTCATAGAGCATTGCTCCGTTAAGTTCATCGTTCCAATTAGCGATGTATCGTTTTGTATCATCCTTATTTGCCATGTTATTCTGTAACTATTAGGCATAAAGATACTGTATGGTGGCTTATCAGCAGCGGATATTTATATAGTGACAGGGATTAATGGTTGAACTTGTTTTTGATTAACAAGTGAATTCCAGCATTTTCAAATATTATCTCTTTTTATGTTATCTCAAAAAAAAATGTATTTTTGGTGCCTACGAAAGCTAAATCATGACAATTTCAAGCTCCGTTAAAGCGAAAATCGTTTTTCTGAACATCAAACAATGTGATGCATTTTGATTCATCACTCGCTGCCAATTTTAACCTACATGCTTCGTTAAATTATACCATTAATCCAGTTACCAATGAATTTACCCTTTGCAGAATCCTATAAAATTAAAATGGTGGAACAAATCCGCCGTAGCACCAGGGACGAACGTCAGCGCTGGATCGAAGATGCCGGCTACAATCTTTTCAACCTTCGCAGCGAACAGGTTTTTATAGATCTGTTGACCGATTCTGGTACTGGCGCAATGAGCGACAAGCAATGGTCGGAGATGATGCTTGGAGACGAAAGTTATGCCGGTGCCTCATCTTACTTTAAGTTCCGCGATGCCATAAGGGATATTTTCGGTTTTGAATATGTATTACCTGCCCACCAGGGAAGAGCAGCCGAAAATATCCTGTTCTCTGTTATGATTCATGAAGGAGATATCGTACCTGGGAATTCACACTTTGATACTACAAAAGGACATATCGAATTTCGAAAGGCTAAGGCTGTGGATTGTACTATCAGCGAGGCTTTTGACACCACAACCTATCATCCTTTTAAGGGCAATATTGATTTGAATAAACTTGAAGAAGTATTAAGAACTTCTCCGAAGGGCAAAATTCCCATGATCATTGTCACCATAACCTGCAATTCCTCGGGAGGGCAGCCGGTTTCGATGCAGAACATGAAAGATGTAAGTCAATTAGCACATAAGTATGATATTCCTGTTTTTATTGATGCCGCCAGGTTTGCAGAGAATGCTTATTTTATCCGTAAACGCGAAGCAGGCTACGGAGAAACTCCAATCCTCGAAATAGTTGCTGAAATGTTCTCTTATGCTGAGGGAATGACGATGAGCAGTAAAAAAGACGCTATTGTAAATATGGGCGGATTTATCGCTTTGCGAAGCAAGGATATTTTCCGGCAGGCAAGCGTTTTCGGTATCATGTATGAGGGATATATTACTTATGGCGGAATGTCGGGGCGGGATATGAATGCTTTGGCTCAGGGACTTTATGAAGGCACCGAATTTGATTATCTGGAAACACGTGTGGAACAGGTAGCTTACCTTGGACAAAAACTTACTGAATATGGTGTTCCTGTGCAGATGCCTTATGGTGGACATGCTATTTTTGTAGATGCCAATAGGATACTTCCTCATATTCCTAGTGAAGAATTTCGCGCTCAAACGCTCGCTGTTGAACTTTACATTGAAGCTGGTGTTCGGGGTGTTGAAATAGGTGCCTTACTTGCTGACCGCGATCCTCTGACTCGTGAAAACCGCTTCCCAGAGCTCGAATTGCTCAGACTTGCCATTCCCCGAAGGGTTTATACTAACAATCACATGGAATATGTAGCTGTTGCACTGGCTAATTTATTTGAAAGACGAGATTCCATCAGGCATGGGCTTCGAATAGAATATGAAGCTCACATTATGCGCCATTTTACAGTCAAGATGGCCAGAATGGAATACGCTATTGGCTAAACTGTTAATCCTTGTTTATACTTTTTTTAATTAAAACATGGACACCCAAAAAAAACATGGGAGATATACCCGCATTGTTGATCAGCTAATTTTACTTTTATCGAAGACCGACGATCCTGTAGCACGCATGGCCACAATAGTGGCTGTCCTTTCTCATAAAATGGAATATTTCTTTTGGTGCGGATTTTACCGTGTGATTGGCGACAAACTTGTTGTTGGCCCATACCAGGGTCCGGTTGCATGCCAGGTACTGGAAGGGAAAGGGGTTTGTTGGGCAGCAGTAAATAAGGGAGAAACAGTGATTGTTCCGGATGTGGAAAAGTTTTCTGGTCACATTTCATGCGATTCCCGCTCAAAATCAGAGATTGTTATCCCTGTTTATGATGACCATGGTAAAATTGTTGCAGTATTGGATGTTGACAGTAAAGAACTTGATTCCTTTGATGAAACTGACCGCTCCTTTTTAGAAAATATTGTAAATCAAGTGTATAACCATTGATTTTCTATTTTTTTCGTCCTGTTCCTTAATTAAAACTTAGAAGTATTTGCAATAATACTTTTCTAACCCTTACATCAATAATTTCACATAACCCACATAGCATAGGCGAATTCATGCGCTAGTCGGGAAATGAAAGCAACCTTTTATTTGCCTGTTGTATTAAATGTTAGACCTAAACAAAATAATCTTCCTTTACAGAGAGTGTATTGGTTCTTAATCCCCAGCTGTCAATAATACCTTATCAATACGGGTTTCGCCTGCGCTCAGAATAGTAAAGGAAAAGGGGGGAACAGTTATTATATCGTTTACAGCAGGAATACTCTCATGGCAATGAATAATGAGTCCGCCCAGGGTTTCATAGTCATCCGTCTTGGGAAGGCCGAGGTTATATTTTGCATTGAGGTAGTCTATTTCCAGCCTGCCGGAAAAGATATACTCTTTTTCACTTCTTTGAATTTCTTCTAGTGCTTCAGTATCAAATTCGTCATCTATTTCTCCGAAGATTTCTTCTATGAGATCTTCTAAGGTGGCCATGCCTGATGTTCCGCCAAATTCATCCATTACAATGGCAACGCTCTTATGCTCAATGATAAACATGCTCAAAACTTTATGTGCCAGAATTGTTTCCGGAACAATTATAACCGGACGTATGATTGCACGGATAGTTGCCGGATTGCTAAAAAGATCGTAGGAATGCGCATAACCGATAATATTATCGATGTTATCGCGAAAAATCAATATTTTGGAATGCCCTGTTTCTATAAACTCTTGCCGAAGTGTTGGTATGGTTTCATCCTCGTCAAGTGCAGAAATTTCAGTGCGGGGAACCATGCATTCGCGTACTTTGGCTGTACGGAAATCTATGGCATTCTGAAACATTTGTATCTCCTGTTCTTCATCATTTTCCAAATCTCTTCCTTGTGATGACTCTCTTATATATTCATCCAGGTCGATCGGACTAAATACATAGCGTTGCGTGTTAAACTTTATGCTAAAAACATACTTCAAAAGCACCTCTGCAATCCAAATAAAAAGCAAGTTGAAAGGATAAAATAAATAATAGAATAAATAAGCCGGTAACGCAAAGAAATTTAGCAGGTTGTTAGGACTTAACCTGAACAGGACTTTAGGGAGAAATTCCGCAAGAATCAGGATAAGAAGAGTTGAAACGATAGTTTGAATAAGGAGTATTGTAAGTTCTGTGTGATACGCAGCAGGAAGAGAGGATAAAAGAACCGGCTTTAACAAGCTTGCCATAGCCAGACCATAGATAACAAGGGCCAGATTATTACCAAAAAGCATAGCCCCTATAAAACGGGACGGCATATGGATAAATCCTGAGATAAGATTTGCCGGAAAAATCCCTTTGCTTTTATCCAGCTCGATCCGCAGCTTATTGGATGTAACAAATGCAATCTCCATTCCAGAAAAGAATGCGGACAATAAAAGGGTAGCGCCAACAAGAAACCAATTATTCATAAAAAGCAATCAATTATTGGAAGAGGCTAAAGTTATACAATCAGGTTGAATTCAAAAAGCTATAGATCTTTCAGATATAACTTAAAAACAGGATTGCATTTTTTTAGGCTATCAGCATGTAATTACTCATTTACAATTATCTCCCCTTTGGGCTTCCTTATCTCCCATACATCGAATGTTTCATCAGAAACCATTCCTTCTCCAAATATAACCTTATCCGACTGAGTGATTTTAACAAATTTATCGGAATACACTTTTTTTGTCGCCTGATTCCATGTAAGCATTTCTGTATTTAATTGCTCATGCTTCCTGTTATTTACAACAACAACATTTTTACGGGCCTCCATCAATTTCTTTTTATCGTAGCTAATTCCATATTCAGCGGTGAGCTGAGAAGTGATATTCATGAGAGAATCGAAAAAAACAATTTTTAATCCCTGCGGAAACTCGGAATAGGGATCTTCGCCTTCGTAGCTTTTAAGCATAGGGGCAGTAAGTTCAAGCACTACTCTCCCCGAAACACTACGAATTAAATCAATATTTTTCACCGTTGAAACAGAAAGAGAATCGGAAGCTGTAAGCAGATTGATTTTGCGGATGTCATTTTCACAAGAAGGAAGCATGGTCGTCGAAACGCTGAAAACGATGCTTCGCAATATGAATAATCTCAGGTTGCCGGCTAAAGCCTTTTTATTTATCAATGAATGATATGTTCTAATAAAAGCAATTTTCAACTTTCTTATTTGACTTAACAAAAGTCTTGATGATTAGTCATATTTGCGTTGGATGAACCATCGCTCTACAAAGGAAACACCAAAACTTAGCCTAACAAAGTTATCACGGATAAGCCCATTGTTGGTAGCTCCCCGTCGTCCGAACTCTGCTGCCAGGTTGAATGTTGATTTTGTTTTTCTCAATGGCAGTCCAAGCCCAAAACTAAAAGCATATTCATTAAGTTGTGTGCTTTTTAATTCAAGGTACGTTTGGGAATATCTGAATCCGGCACGATATTGCATACGCTTCAGATAACTTCCAACATCCGCAAACGCAGGCTTAAACTGTGTTCCGGCTGAAAAGTCGAAACTGTTTTTTAGGGTGTTTGTTTCGTTGTAATACTTAAATTTACTCCAATTTTGCATTTTGAAATCGATAGCGCTCAACCAACGGTCTGTTCGTCCAAAGGAAATACCGATACCTAGTGATGAAGGAAGCTTTATTGTTCCTGTCGTGCGAGGCGAATATGTAACAGTATCTACAGGAGAATCAATGTTGAGACTATAATTTCTGACAAACGTTGTGGAAAGAATATCATCTGTTACAGTTAGTTTTTGAGAATTACTAAAGGTGAGCCCGGCTGAAATAAAACGATCACCATTAAAGGTTTTGCGGTATAAAAGCCCATAGTTGAAAAGGAAATCCTGAACATAAGTTTCCGTTGTTGTCTTTACGCCATAATAATATAACGAATCAGGGAAAGTTATTGCCTGAACTTTATCTAATGGGCCAAAAATAAAACTCATATTAACTCCTGCATAAAAGTTTTTATACAACCGGAAAGAGTTTCCCCAGTAAACCTGGCTCAAACCCCCTGATCCTTCATATTCAGACTTGTTTTTCCCAATCATTGTATCCGCATTCCTAATAATTGTGTCAATTTGTGTGTCCGCAATTTTATAGCCCATAGTTGTCATAGGAAGCAAGCCCAGGCTCGTTTTCCACCATTTGGCAACAGGAAAACCAAATAATAAAGAGCCGAGTGATGCGTAACTTGTTTTCTGACTTATAACATCGGTTTTAAGTGTTGAAAACTTACCATATGCTGATCCGTCGAAAACGAATGAAGTCGTGTCAAAAGCACCATACGAGGCAGGATTTGCCACATTAATGTAATATGGACTGCTAAATGCCAGACTGGTACCACCCATCCCCATAAGAACAATGCTGCTGTTCCTGTGAATATCACCCAGCCCAAAGCGGGAATAGGGAGAGCCTATCCGGGTTTGTGCAAACAAAAATTGTCCGGCTGCCAACAACAGAACAACCACTAATAATGAAGGTTTAAAGAGACTTCTCAATGTTATATTCTAAGATGATGTTTAGTCCGGTCAATGCCAGATTTGGGATGGCAAAGGTCTTATTTTTTAATCGTTTATCAAAATATTTGTTGTCACCCCCACTCAGGATCGTTTTTAGTCCTGGATATTGCAAGCTATATTTTTCAATCATACCATCCACTTCCGCCAATGCACCATTCAGAACACCTGACAGGATACTGTCTGCCGTGGATTGCCCGATGAGAGCTGTATCAGTTATTTGATCCATTAACGGCAAACGACCCGTAAAATTATGCAATGCCTTAAAACGCATCAACAAACCAGGAGAAATAGCACCCCCATAATGGATTCCACCGGCACTAACCACATCATATGTAATAGCTGTGCCTGCGCTAATAATTAAAAGGGTTTCCGATGGCATGATGGAATGTGCTGCAACTGCTGCAGCAAGCCTGTCGACCCCAAGGGTTTCAGGAGTATTATAGGTAGAGGTTATTGGTAATTTAGCCTTAATATCAAAAAGGATAAAATGGGTGTTCTCTTGTAAATATTCTTTAATCTCGTCAGGAAAATCCTTAACTGTGGCTATTATCGAAGAAGTAATACCTTGATGGGAACTTATAAAACGTTCAAGTTTTCCTGTCGAAATCTCCTCAAACGTCTGTAATGCAGTCATTTGTCCTTTTTCGAAAACGGCAAGTTTAACAAGCGTATTACCTATATCTATTGCAAGGTTCATTCAGTAAAATTAACAAAAGCAACCAACCTATTAAGAACGGATTTAAATTTTGGCATGTATGGACTATTTGAGAACGCAAATTTTGTCACTTATAGAAAATAATGTACTTTTGCCGTCCGTTACCGGGGTGTCGTAGCTCAGTCGGTAGAGCAATGGACTGAAAATCCATGTGTCACTGGTTCAATTCCAGTCGACACCACCAGAAAAAGGACTAGAAGAGAAATCTCAAGGTCCTTTTTCTATTTTACGGAAGTTTCAAAATCAGTCCCGGAAATTTCATTAAGTGACAGGTCTCCAACTATTCAACAACATTATATCTGATTGATTCTACTGATTTTATTGCGCGGTCGGAAAAGAAATCGGCAGCAGGAAAAATCTTAAATGCACCGCCATCTTCATCTTTTTTTGTAGGAATCAACAGGAATTCAGCCTGGTCGTTGCGGTTCATTATTTCGCTTAATGTAAAGGCTGCATGGTAACCATCTTTGCCGGTAATAATAAATAGTCCGTTGCGTATGTTTTTTGGACTCAGGCTGAAATAGGGTGTAAGTATATCTTTTAAACAGATGCCATTGAATGGGGTAATGCTGTGAATGCCAGTGCCGCGCCCGTAAAAGATAGCCGGAAAACTATATTTTGTCACCTCGTTGGGCATTTTATCCATTTCGGCCAGTTTTGAATCTCCGTTTTGTAACGTAATGGCAGAAGCATAAAGTGGTTTCATACCTTTATTAATTACAAAATTGCCGGTATATGATTTCACGGAAATTTTAACCGGGCTGCTAATATTGCGTTCGGTAATCAGATCGGAAGCAACTACTATTTTCGACTCGGTTGGCAGGGGCCAAAGCTCTTTCGTTTTTGAAGGTACAATGCGCGCTACCTGCGTGGCAATTATGATTTCGTTCCGGTGAATAGGGTAGTAAATTTCGCCCCAGCTAAACACAGTTTTTTCGCCTTTTTCATTCTCAATTTCAACATAAAGATCAATGATAGGAGGAAATTCAGCAGCATTCTTTTTCTTCAGAACAACAAGGTTCAGGATATCATAAAGGGAATATCCATCGTAGCGGTAAGCACCGATAAATTTATCCTCGGTTCCCTGAAGCAGGGTTTCTTTAACTATAATTGACCTAAGCGGAAGAGAGGAAAAATCAACTTTCCCCGGATTTGCTATTTCCCCTGCTATTTCTATTGCTTGCTGCGGGAGTTTTAGCGTTTCGGCATCATCATAAAAATCATTCGTTTGGGCAAAAAGAACTTTTACTGAGAATACCAGGAAAATGATAATGATGACATTTGTTGCCTTCTTCATACTATTATTATTAATTAAAAGTTAACGGATATTTCTCCTGTGATAAATCTGCCGGGGCAGACTGCTTCTTTGCTGTCGTAAAATTTCGTGTCAAAAAGATTCTGAATATTCAGTGTTAGCTTATAGTGTGATTTAAATTCTTTCCAGAGTTTAAAATCCACCGTTGAAAATGCCTTGTAACGATCTGTTAAAAGAACCAGGTCGATGGCGTTTTGATCGTTGATCCACATAGGACTGGTATACCTCATATACAGGTTTGCATTCACATATTTGTGTATAAAAATGACTCCGGCACTATACATATGTTCAGGAATATCAGTCAGAAATTTTCCGGTTAAATCAATTGTGTCATTTTCGGCAATGCGGCTATATTTGAGAATAGCGGAATGGGTATATGTATAATTGGCAAATAGTGATAATGATGGCAATATATCATATTTAAGTTCAGATTCAGCACCATAAATTTCAACATCGCTGATATTATCCCGGATAAAAACAGGGCGGATAAAACCCATGTCGATAGTTTTTCCTGTACTCACATAATACTGAAAGTCTTTTCCACGTGAATAATAAAGAGACCCCGACACGCGGAACTTTGCGCTGATGTTAACATCAAAACCGGTTTCATAATTACTCAGGAATTCAGGTTTTATCAAAGGATTGGCAACTTTGAATCCTCCCTGAATCCTCCCCGACCGGCAAAGATCATCGAGTGTTGACGCTCTGAATCCACGTGAATACAGTGCATAAAGCCTGTCGGTGTTATTAAGTTTGTACTGGACCGATAACCTCGGGCTTAGCGCATTCCAATGCTGAACAGGCATAATAGGGGCCTGATACTGTTTCATGAAATCCGTTTCAAGGGAAGGATCTTCGATGCGGAAGGATCCATCATAATAGGTTGCCATATCGAACCGGAGCCCGGCAACAACCCTGATTTTATCATTCAACAGGTTTATCTCATCCTGCGAAAACAGAGCGTAAGTATTCATTTTTCCCTGGTTGTAAACGATATCAGTGGAGGTGAAATACTTGTCATATGCGTCAACACCACCATTTTTAAAATCGAATCCGCCGGTTAATACATGGTGTTTGCCTACAGAGCCTGTAAGCGTGGTAATCCAGCCATAGTCGCTGCGAACAGAAAGCACATTGTACCATGTATAATCGATTGCGTCTTTCAGATATTCGTTAACCTTTTTGTAATCTTCGGTGAGGAAAAACAGCGATGAATTCACCTGGAGTTTTTTAACTATGCCTTTGTAATTCAGCGTCATTCCATAAGTGTCGTGATCAGTAACATTGCCGTCGGGCTGATGTACTTTTTCGCCGGTACCCCGGTGGTCGTTGTAATATTTAACAGTTGCCACGAGGGATTGCTTGTTTCCGAAGGAATAACCTGCTTTTACAATGCCCCCGACTTCTTTCATGTTCGACTTAACAATGTAAGGATTTGCCCGCACATCCATTGCGGATTGGGTTATGTATCCGTCGCTCTGCTTATAAAATGCGTTGGCAAGCCAGAAGAATGAACTGGCAGAATTTGCTTTTTTAATCCTGCCTCCAAGGTTAAGTTTCGCCCCCCGGGTGTTGAATGTACCGTACTCCAGCGAAGTCTTAACTGCAAGCCTTTCTTCAGGTTGGCTGGTAATGATATTGATAATTCCTCCCATGGCATTCCCTCCGTAAAGAGATGAACCAGCACCTTTGGTTATTTCGATTTTCTGTACCGAATTCATATCAATCATATTCCAGTCAACGGTTCCCCCATCAGATTTATTCAATGGAATTCCATCAAGCAAAACCAATACCCGGGATTGCTCCTTTCCGCTCATGCCGCGCATTGTTACAGTAGCTTTGGTGCTGAAGATGCCGAAAGGACGGCTATAATTTATCCCCGGTACAAACTTCAAAACCTCGTCGATGCTTTGATTTGGAGTGTTTTGGAGTGTTTTTAGCGAAATAAGGTTAACTCTTGCCGGCACATTCAGGATTGTATTATCTGTTCGTGTGGCTGTAACCACCAATTCATCCATTTGTATGGAAGTTGGAGTCATGGCAAAAATAAGCGGTTTGTTTTCCCCTGCTCTTAATGCCATATTCCGGCGGATAGTTTCGAATCCCAGGAAACTAACAGCTACCCGGATTGAGTCGGCAGGCAGATTACACATTCTGAAATTCCCTTTTTTATCTGATGTCGTTCCTGTATTGTTTGAAAGTATAATATTAGCGCCGGAAATTGATTGCCCTGTTTTGGCATTAATAATATTTCCGCTGATGCAGGTCTGTCCCCAAACCTTTGAAGATGTAAATGCTAAAAGGAATATGAAGAATATCAGGGGCACTAATTTATTCATATAAGCTGGTTCTGATTTTGGATGGCTTGTTACTTTTGAACCTTTATAGAAACTTCGATGCTTCCGGTTTCTGTTACGTCTGCACGGATCACTTTTATCAAGCCATTTTTGCCGGCTTGTGTCTTGAATGGAATAATTTTCCCGGTGTAGCAATATTTGCAGAGCCCGCTAACCTTTTGTGAATTAAAGGCTGCAACCAATAAGCTGTCATTTGTGGCCGAATCAAATTGAGCAAAGGATATCAGATTGTTATCAACTGAATTGAAATCGAAAGAAGTGGAATTCTTTGTTGCCCAGTTATTCAATAATGGATAATACCCCACAGCGGCAGTATAACCAGGGCAGCTGAAAGATGGCGATGGCAGGTTGGATGTTACATAATAGTAGCACAACTGGTCAATCTCGCTTTCGTGGCCGCTAACTGTAGTTTCGTTGTAAGTTATGCCGTTATCTGAATCCAGAAAATGGTTAAAAGTACTGTTGTTCTGAAAACCCAGTGTAATGGAGGGGAAAAAGTTGATGGATCCATAGTCAGTTCCTTCTCCTCTGAAAACAGTGATGGATCTAACGGCAGTATCCCTGTCTGAATTCATCACTAAAACACGCCAGATTTCATATGTGCTTGTATCTTTAGAAAATGTAAAATCATTATCATATCCTTCGCGTCCAACATAAAGCCCAAGATCTTTCTCAGTTATGGTATCATAGGCTGTTATGCGCATAATCTTTAAATAAGTGAGTGGTACACCGGCTCCTGATGCAAGAATCCCAATTCTGATTCGCCCTCCAACAGGCACATAGGCCCCATTGGCCGTATAGGAAATGCCTGTCTTCAAAACTAAAGATGCCGACTTAGGGGAATCCTCCTTTTTACATGCGGTTAAAATCGAAATTAATGTTATTACGAATGCAAAAAGCCATACAAGCCTTTGCAGGCTGTATGGCTTTTTAAAAGAAAAACGTAATAGTGTGTTCATTAAAATTATTTCTGGATTTTAACATCCATCTGAAGACTTCCATCTTCAACACCGGTTACAGCAGTTATCTTGAGCAGGCCATATCTGCCTGATTGCAGTTTGAAAGCATAAATATCATTGACTGCAAGAGCTTTAGCCTTTCTGAACTTGCTATTAGGATTAAAAGAAGCAAGTACAACAGCATCATTAATGACAGCATCAAATTGATCTGAAGTAAGACTTGTCTTTACAAAATATGTGAGATTTTTAACCGAATATTTATCAGGAGATGTTGTCGTGTCAGCAAAAATCTGAGTAATACCAGATCCTGGTGCAGCAAGAGTCATATAGTTCTGATGAGTGAGAGTATCTTCGTAAAAACAGAACATGTCAATATCACTCTGGTGTTGGAATGCTTCGGCCTGAGTATACCCGGCTGTAGCCCCATTGCTGAATGACAAGAAACCTTTATCAAAATGATTGTTTTGAGCACCTAGTGAAATTGAAGCGTAGGAGTATATCTCGCCGAACTTTCCGGTTATAGTAACTGAACTCGTTGCCACATTACCAGCAATATCTTTAGTTTCGAACTTCCAGACCTCAGTATCAAGGACAGTCTTGAGAGAATCTAATTCAATTACAAAGTTCTGTGTATTGATGGTTGAATCTTTAACCTTCTGGTCGTTTACATAAACAGTAAATTTTACAAGGTTATCAGTACCATTTGATTTTGCTGTTATTCCGAAACGTAATGTATCCCCGAATGCTGCCTGGGTGTTGGCCGAAACATAACCTATGTCTGCCTTCAACGCGATTGAGGGAAGCACAATAGCAGGATCATCTTTCTTGCAACCGGTAAACATCATTGAACCGGCGAGGATGATAATAAAAAGCATGGTAATCTTTTTCATTTTACAAATAATTAAGTTAATAATCCGATTAGAATTAGATTTCATATCGACAGCAAATGTACATTTTTGTACGAGAATAAAATATCATTGGTGACAATGATACAGAAATATTTTGTTTTTTTTATTGCTCCATCTCCCATCAGAATCAGAATAAACCCTTACATTTACTGTTGTGTTTAATCAACCATTTACAGATGAAAAAGCACCTAACCCTACTTATTATTCTTATTGCAGCAATTGCTTGTCAACAGCAGAAAAAGACAGATTTAAACAAACCTTTAGCGGCTGATAGCAGCATCTACGACCCGGTTCCTAGCAACGATATTGTTTTTGTTGTTCTGGCGAAAGATATTGATTTTAATAAGATCGATACTAAAGGGATTGTTCAGGAGCTCAGAAAAGCCAAATTCCTGCAAATAAAACCATCGGCAAAACAGGACATTTCCGATCCGGCACAAGCAATTATTAAAGTATATCGGGTGGAGGATATTACCTGTGGCTATCTGAAGAAACATTTCAGCAATCATTCACCCGGAGATATTGTGTATGAATATGATGATAAATTATTGGTTAAAACAAAAGATGGAATTATCAAAATTTTTCACGGGCATCCGGAGAAAAAAATTGATTAACGCTATTTTGGATAATGAGCTATAAGTTGTCAACCTTAGCCGAAGCAATCAGTTTTTTAAATTAGGCGGAACTTATTTCAACCAATTTTCGCATTATCATTTCCTATCTTTATCCAGGCTATCAAACTGATTCAGAATGTTATAATAATTTTTACACATGGAAGAGTTTAAAATACAGGATGGGTTTGAGTATATCCAGCTAAACCAATTACTGAAATTGCTGGGTCTTGTTGATTCAGGTGGTGAAGCAAATCAACGCATACTCAACGGCGAAGTCATTGTAAATAATTGCGTTGAAATACAAAAGCGAAAAAAGTTACGGCCAGGAGATCAAATCGAGTTCCAGGGGAAATATATTTCTATTCAATGAAGCTGTCCTTTCGAAAAACAAAACTCAGATTCAGCTTAAGTCAGTTGTATCTTCGTGAGTTGAAAGAATTAGTTAGCAATCAATTAAAAACAATCAGATGAACACTCCAAAAAGAGCTGGCGAGGAGCCAAAAGCAGTCATCCTTGTCGAAGGTAAAAAATATGCCTGGTGCGCATGCGGATCTTCAGGTAAACAACCGCTTTGTGATGGTTCTCATACTGGCACTGGCATTACTCCAACCATTTTTACTGCCGAAAAAAGCGGCGAGCACAATTTGTGTATGTGTAAAAAAACAGAAAATAAGCCTTTTTGTGATGGTTCTCACAAATCCTGAGTCTATTAAGTGTTTTCTTTAGAAATGCTTTTTATAGCCTGATACCAATAGATTTTATGACGTTGAATGATTCTAATTCTGAAGTGGTTATAAAGTTATTATCTATTTACGAAGTATAATACTATAATTTTTATCCTTTGGAATTACTTTTTTATAAACTTTGCTGAATGTAAAATATCGCCTTTCGTGCACTTTAACAAGTAGTTACCGGCTTCCAGGCTGCCTATATCGATAGCATTATTCTTATTTTGGAAGAATGATTTGACCTCCTGACCTTTGCTGTCGATAATTACAATGCTATCGTAAACGTTATTCCCTGTATCTCGGAGTGTAATTATATCATTTACAGGATTAGGATAGATTATTATTTTACCATTTACTTCAAGTTCTTCAATAGCGGTGGCATAATCATTGAACAGCCAGAGATAGGCCTCACCGAATGTTTCTCTCCATAACTGCTCGTTATGCTGCCCCCCGGCAATTACTTTGTTAAAAATATCATTTTGGGGAAAGCCAATGCTCTTAAGAGAATCGTTCATGCGTTGCATTCCATTTGTCATTTCAGAACCTTCCAGGCTGCCACATAACTGGTAGAACTTCATATTCTCCTGCTTGCCTGTTTGGCGAGTAAATGCCCAGATACTATCTGAAAACCAATATGAAGGAGAAAATAATCCGGTTTTACTGAAGACATCCTGGTATGCCAGACTGCCATAGTGCGATATTAATCCTCCGAGAGAACTGCCCATCAGTGCTGTGTTGCCGCGACCGGGCAAGGTTCGGTAATGCTCATCTATATAGGGCTTGAGTGTTTCCACTATAAATTGCATGTATTTTTCGCCATCTCCGCCTCCGTATTGAGAATTTAGCCAAGGTGTATATTCGCCTATCCGGTCAGTACCCCCATTATCGATACCAACCACCATTGGAACCTGATATCCTTGGGTGGCCAGGCTATTCAACGTTTCATCCACTTCCCATTCTCCGGCAAACGAAGTAAATGCATCAAAAAGATTTTGCCCATCGTGCATATATAGCACGGGGTAATTCAGTCCGGAAGTTTCATAATCAGGTGGAAAATAGAGCCAAATCCGGCGGTTTCGATTCAATTGAGGTATAAAGAAGTCTGTACTCATCACAATAACATTGGTTGCCGCAGTAGATCCACCACCCCCATTATCCGCCCAATTGTATATAATTATATGAACGACATCTCCGTTCCCATATGTGAAAGCACGGTTTGGTATCTCCTCACCCGAAGCGCCTTTTTCCACGGTAGCCCATGAACCACGGGTAAATTTGAAAGAAATAGATGTCAGGTCGGGCTGTGCGGCAAGTGTAATTTCCCATTTGCTTTGTTCATTTTTATGCAATACATATTCAGTGTCTCCTGGATTCCACCCGTTAAAATCCCCTGCAATGTAGAGGCTATCCTGCACTGGGGTGTATGCCGGCACCTGATCGATTATAAAGGTAACCTGAGCAAGAGATGATGAAGCAATGAGACCAAGAAAAATGACCGTCAGTAGTTGCTGTTTTTTCATAGTAATTGTTATATGGGCTTTAGGAAATAATTAACGGTTTCACAAAGGTCAGCAAATTTATGTTATTTATACTTCGGCTAGATGGATTTGTAAGATACAGACACCGAACTACTTTGTGCTATTGTATCTACGCGGTTTTGCATTAGCAACCATATAGTCTCAAAAAAGGAAACCCGCCAAGATTCATTACTATTATATTGGTTACGTGGCATTGGTAGCAGGTTCATTTTCGTTCACGTTAATAAGGATGATAAGAAACGCCAACCCGACAATAAAAAATATTGCAATGGCCAACACCGAATAGCGCATACTACCTGTTATAGCTTCTATTATCCCGAAGCTGAATGTTCCTGCAACGGTAGCGAGTTTTTCCATTACATCATAGAAACTGAAGAAGGAAGTATGATCGGTCGTTTGTTCGGGAATCATCTTAGAGTAAGTACTCCGGGCAAGAGATTGAGAACCGCCCATTACAATACCAATAACTATTGCAATTGCAATAAAACCAGCTGCATCTGTAATATAATAAGCTCCTATACAAACGAACACCCACACCATCGTCGAAATCATTAGTGCTTTCAGGTTGCCAAATTTACCCGAAAGCCGGGCAAAAACCCATGCTCCAAACATGCCTACAAGTTGAATAACAAGAATAGTTGGGATAAGTACATCTTCCTTAAGTCCTAATTCCTTCTCTGCGTATGTAGCCGCCATAAACATTACAGTGAGCAAACCCATTGTCATAAAGAAAAACCCTGTAAGGTAGATGCTTAATTTTCGTGATCTGCGCACCTGGTTAAAAACAATCCTGAGTTCGGAATATCCATTTGTGATTATATTTGTATGCTGCGATTGTTTACGGTAAGTATATCTGGGAAGACGCCGGAAGGTGATTTGCGAAAAGCCAACCCACCAAAGAAACACTGTTACAAAGGAAATCCGGGCTGCCAATGTACTACCTTCAGGAATTCCGAACAAGGCTGGTTTCTCAATCATCAAGAGGTTAAACAAAAGCAGAATCACTCCACCTAAGTAACCATATGAATAGCCGCGGGCACTTATCCTGTCCTGATCTTCAGGCTCAACAATAACCGGCAGGAATGAATTGTAAAACACGATACTTCCCCCATAGCCTATGGTTCCGAGTGTGAAGAATATGATTCCGAATTCAATATTAGAACTATCAAAAAAGTACAACATGCCACATGATACTGCACCAATCCAGGTGAAAACCTGCATAAATGTTTTTCGCCTTCCGGTATAATCGGCTATTGACGAAAACAAAGGAGATACTAAAGCTACAGCAAGATAAGCAGCAGCAATAGCCCATGAATATAATACTGTGTTTATTAAGTGATGTCCAAAAAAAGTCACTGTAAAATCATCACCATGGCGGGTTACAGCATTGTAATAGATTGGAAAAATGGTTGAGGCAATTGTAAGTTGGTAAACGGAGTTGGCCCAGTCGTACATTACCCAACCCTTAATGGCGCGTTTGTCGCCTTTCACAATAATAACCTGAGTGGGCAGAGTTCTCAATTCAGTCAACTTTACACTATGAAATGCTAAAGTAATCAATTTCCGATTTTTGATTACATTTGGATTTGATGAGCCAAACCATAAAGAGAGTAAGTTGATTCCCTGAATAACCTTATAAGCTACCTTTAAACTCATGAAACACGACAGATTACTTATAATTGCAATTCTTTGCCCTTGTTTTTTGCTTGCCCAGCCAAGTGACAGTACGCTCGACCAAAGGAAGGTTGAAAAAGTGAAAAAAGGCTGGAACTTAGGTGCTCTTCCTGTGATTGGGTATAATTCTGATATTGGATTCCAATATGGGGCATTAGCAAACTTTTACAACTATGGTAACGGCTCTATCTACCCTAAATATTTTCATTCCATATATATGGAAATTTCCCGCACCACGAAGGGAAGTGGAATAAATCAGATATTCTATGATTCCGAACATTTGCTGAAAGGGTTACGAATAACTGCCGACATGAGTTTCCTTACCGAAAAAGCCCTGGATTTTTATGGCTTCAATGGCTTTGATGCTGTTTATAATGCTGACTGGACTGACGATTTAAAAGATACCTCAATCTATCGTTCCAGGTTATTTTACAAGCATGAGCGTAAACTGTTCCGCTTTATGGTCGATTTCCAGGGGAAGATAGGGAATGGACATTTTTACTGGCTTGCAGGACTATCACATCTGCAAGTTGGAATTGGACCGGTAGATATCCAACGTTTGAATAAAGGGAAAAGTGATTCGAAAAAATTACCTGATATTCCTGGTTTATATGACAAGTATGTGGAATGGGGCTTGATAGATGAAGGTGAAAAAGATGGAGGAGGGGTTAATTACCTTAAACTGGGATTTATTTATGATAGCCGCGACAATGAGCCTAATCCAATGCAAGGTATGTGGAGCGAAGTACTTATCTGCACTGCTCCACGTTTCTTAATCAATGGTAATTATGGATACACCAAGCTTTCTATAACCCACCGACAGTATTTTACATTGATTAAAGATGACCTCTCGCTTGCATACAGGCTGGCTTATCAGGGAACATTAAACGGAAGGGCACCATTTTATATGCAGCCATACCTGATCAGTTCTTTTTCCCAGAGCACAACCATTGATGGCATGGGAGGGGCTCGCACATTGCGGGGAATGTTACGCAACCGGGTGGTAGGTGACGGTGAAGCTTATGGCAACCTCGAACTGCGCTGGAAGTTTTACCGCACATATTTTATAAACCAGAATTTCTATTTCGGATTGAATGCATTTATTGATGCCGGGCAGGTTGTAGATCGGTTGTCTGTCTCATTACCAGCCTTGCCTATAAATGAAAAGGATAATTACTTTGTACGGGACTCTGAAACAATGCATTATACTTATGGCTTTGGGTTGCGAGTGGCGATGAATCAAAATTTTATTGTAGCTGCAGATTATGGC